>CANNMN010000140.1 GCA_947505885.1 Rickettsiales bacterium | reverse complement strand
ATGCCGCGCTTTATTTCGATCCGAAAGATCCGCGAGCAATCAAAAGCGCTGTCGAAAAAATAATCAGCGACTCCGAACTCAGATCTGAACTAGTCGCAAAAGGCTACGAACAAAATAAAAAATTCTCTTGGCAAAAAGCTGCAACAGAAATGAAGCAGGCTTACCAAACAATTTCCTAGTATTTTAGTAGACCTCGCAACAAGTGCGGGGTGACAGGTTGGAAACACTTACTCTCAGCTTGTCACCCCGCACTTGTTGCGGGGCACGCTAACAAACTCCAATTTCATTTTAATGAACCTCGCCCCAATCACTTTCTTTTGTTTTAATCGCGCCGACAAAACCGAAATGGCTCTTCAAGCCTTGGCCTGCAACGATTCAGCACAAGATTCAGAAATTTTTATTTTCTGCGACGGCCCAAGAAATATCAAAGATTTAGCTGCAGTAAGAGCAGTTCACGAAGTCGTCGACTCCTTCCGAGGCTTCAAAAAAATTCACGTTACAAAAAGAGAAGTTAATCATGGCTCACAATTTTCGATAATCTTTGGAATTCAATCCGTCCTAGAGAATCATGATTCGGTGATCGTTGTCGAAGATGACATCATCACCTCAAAAGATTTTTTAAACTTCACCAATCAGGCCTTAAATTTTTACCAAGACGAAAAAAATGTCTGGTGCGTTAGCGGTTTTAACTACCCAAAAAATCTCATTAATTTCCCCGCCGATTATTCCGACGACATCTTCTTCGTCCAAGGTAAAAGCTCGTCTTGGGGCTGGGGAACTTGGAGGGATCGTTGGCAAAAAATTGATTTCGAAATCAAGGATTACGCCGAATTCGCTAAAAATAAGAAATTGATCAAATCCTTTAACCGCGCCGGTGGCAACATGTTTGACATGCTGCGAATGCAAAAAGAAAATCGCATCAATGCTTGGGATATCCAAATGTCTTACAGCATGTTCAAAAACAGCGGTTACACTGTTCATAGCAGTAAGCCATTAACAAAAAATATCGGCTTCGACGCCAGCGGCACTCACACGATTTCTGATTTGGATTTTGTCAATTTTGAGTTTGAAAATTTTTCTAATTTCAAACTAAAGAAGCTGTCTGAACTCACTAATAACGTAGCTGCAGAGACAGCTTATTTATCTTTTCACCGCGATCCGTTCTTTCTACTCAAATGGGCAAGATCAAAGAAAAAAAGAAAGAATTTTAAATGGCTCATTGTTGGCTTTTTATTGGCCGAGGTTCTGAATCTAATTTTTTAAACGTTATTATTTTTCCTGGATCCCCGCCTTCGCGGTGATCCAGGATTATTCGCCACAAACACATACTTAAAACAAAACAAAAAATGCTAAAACTAAAAATCAAAAAAAAGCACGAGCTACGTCTCGTCTACGGCCATCCCTGGATTTTCTCCAACGAAATTGAAAATTTTGCTGAGTTAAAAAACTTAGAAAAAGGCTCATTAGTTGAAGTAGAAATTCAAAAAGGCGAAACATGCGCTCTCGCTTATTTCAACCCACAAAGCTTGATTTCTGGACGAATTTTGAGTCACAAATCTTCCGAAAAAGTCGACGAAGATTTTTTTGTCAGAAGAATTCTTAAGGCAAAAGCTTTGCGCGACAGATTCTTTGACAAACCTTTTTATCGCTTAGTTCACTCTGAAGCTGACTTCCTTCCTGGCCTTGTAATTGATCGCTTCGGCGATGTTATCTCTTGCCAAATTTCAACCGCAGGAATGGAAAAACTTTCACCACTTTTAATCGCAGCGCTCGAACAAATATTTCCTGATGCGGCAATTATTTTCCGTAACGACATCGAAATGAGAAGGTACGAAGGTTTAGAGCTCGAAGTTAAAATCGTTAAAGGCGAGATCCCTGAGAAAATCGAAATCGAAGAAAACGGTATTAAATATTTAATCGATGTAAGAGCCGGACAAAAGACCGGTTGGTTTTTTGATCAAAGAAAAAATCGCGAATTTGTTTCTTCAATTTCAAAAGATTGCGACGTGCTTGACGCCTTCTGCTACCTAGGCGGATTCGGCTTCAACGCATTAAAAGGCGGTGCGAAATCAGTGACTTTTGTTGACTCTTCTCCGGTCAAACTATCTTTGCCGGAAAACGCTGAATTTATTCACGAGAAAGTTTACGCGCTTTTTGAAAGTGCCGAATTCCAGAAGAGACGTTTCGACGTTGTTTTACTTGATCCTCCGGCCTTCGTCAAAAGCAAAAAAGATTTTTTCTCCGGCATGAAAGGCTACGAAAAACTGATCAAACTTTCAGCTAGCCTGGTGAGAGAAGGCGGCATTTTAATGCTCAGTTCTTGCTCACATCAAGTTAGCCAACAAGACCTCATCAATGCAGCAAATGACGGCTTCCGCAAGTTAGGACGCAAAGCAAAATTAATCAGAAGTTTTGGCGCCGATATTGATCATCCGATTCATCCGGGGCTTCGGGAAAGCGAATATTTGAAGTCGATTACGTTTTCTCTTTAGTATTTGTGATGAACCCTTCTGGATCCCCGCCTTCGCGGGGATCCAGAAAGCATGTTACGCTACTGCTGCTAATCCCCTAGCCTGCTGATCAAACCACAGCACATCTTCAACCGACTGCACTTTCCGGTGTGTAATTTTTTCCAAAGTCTTCGCGACAATTTTAGTGATTTGATCAAAAGAAATTTCCCCGCGTAAAAATCTTTCCACCGCAACTTCGTTCGCTGCATTAAGTACCGCGGGTGCTGATCCGTCAGTCTCTAAAGCCTCCCGACAAATCTTCACTGCCGGGAATTTTCTCTCATCAACTTCAAAAAATTCCAACTTCTGCACCTTTGCCAAATCGAGTTGTTGGTGCTTGATCTTCATCCTCTTTGGAAAAGTAAGTGCGTAAGAAATCGGCACCTTCATGTCTGGCATACTAAGCGCAGCAAGGCTTGAGCCATCTTGGTAATTTACCAAACCGTGCACAATCGATTGCGGATGAATCAAAATTTTAATCTGCTTTTTAGAAACTGGAAAAAGATAAAAAGCCTCAATCGCT
>CANNMN010000139.1 GCA_947505885.1 Rickettsiales bacterium | reverse complement strand
TCTAAATAATCATAAAAAATTCCGCCAACTCCGCGCGAAACTCCGCGATGTTTGATAAAGAAATATTCATCGCACCACTTTTTGAATTTGTCGTAATATTCGGGCGAGGCCTTGTCGCAAGAATCTTTAAAGGCCTGGTGAAAATCTTTTGTATCTTGTTCAACTTCAAACATTGGGTTCAAATCGCCGCCGCCGCCGAACCATGTTTTTTCTGTACAAATAAAACGCGTATTAAGATGCACCGCCGGAACCAAAGGTGAAGACATATGCGCAACTAATGAAATTCCGCTTGCCCAAAATTTTCCACTTGCCGCGGCAGGAATTTCTTTGCGAAATTCTTCGCTAAATTCGCCGTAAACTTCAGAAAAATTTACCCCAACTTTTTCAAAAACATTTCCCTTCATCACAGACATCTCGCCACTTCCGCCACCTGCTCTATCCCAATTTTTCCGCGTAAATTTTCCGGGATTTTCCGCACCAAATTCCTCTTCAATTCTCTCAAATTCTGCACAAATCTGATCGCGTAAATTTCTAAACCATTCTGTGGTTAAATGCTGTTTTTCCTTGAGATTCATGGCTTTAAACTGAATTATTTTTTTAATGGATCACGTCATTCGACGAGACAAGAATTCCAATACAATGAATTTCAAATCTGATTTCCTCCACGAATTTTTTGCGCGCGGATTTTTTGCGCAAGCAACTCACCCGCAAGAGCTCGATGATTCTTTATCAAGCGAAAGAATCACAGCTTACATTGGTTTTGACTGTACCGCAAAATCACTGCATGCCGGCAGTTTGATTCAGATCATGATCCTGCGCCTATTACAAAAACATGGGCATAAGCCAATTGTTCTTCTTGGTGGTGGCACAACAAAAATTGGCGATCCTTCCGGAAAAGATGAGGCTCGGCAAATTTTATCCGATCAAAAAATCTTCGAAAATCTCACCGGAATTAAAAAAACTTTAGAGAAATTTATTCGCTTCGGCGGCGGCGCTTCTGATGCAATGATGGTGAATAATGACGACTGGTTACGTCACTTGAATTACATTGATTTTCTCCGCGACATTGGAAGACATTTTTCGATCAACCGCATGTTGGGTTTTGATTCAGTAAAGACGCGTCTAGAGCGCGAACAGCCTCTCTCTTTTCTCGAATTCAACTACATGATTTTGCAGGCTTACGACTTTTATGAGCTGAATAAAAAATACGGCTGCACCTTACAAATCGGAGGATCAGATCAATGGGCAAATATTATTAATGGCGTTGAATTGATTAGAAAAAAAGGCATTGAAAATTTCCACCAAGCATCATTCGGATTAACCTCGCCACTTCTTACAACTTCTAGCGGAGCAAAAATGGGCAAGACCGCAGAAGGTGCGATTTGGCTGGATGAATCAATGCTCTCGCCTTTTGATTATTTCCAATATTTTAGAAATACTCACGACGCCGATGTTGGTAAATTCTTAAAACTTTTCACTGATTTAGAACTGGAAAAAATCGCTGAGCTCGAAAAACAAAATATCAACGAAGCCAAGAAAATCCTGGCTTTTGAAGCTACAAAAATTTGTCACGGCGAAAAGGCAGCAGATGAAGCAATGCAAAAAGCTCACGAAATTTTCGTTTCAAAAAATTCCTCTGCTTTTGAAACGGAAGAATTTTTAGTAGAAAAAAAACTCACAGAAATTTTAAAATATCTCGGCGTTTCTGATTCTCTCGGTGAGGCCAAAAGATTAATCGAGGGAAAGGCCGTTAAAATTAACGGCGAAACAGTTTTGGATACCAATCATCAGTTTAACGAAACAGGCGAATTTGACCTATCCATCGGTAAGAAAAAATTCTTTAAAATTTTAATAAAATAACGACATGGGCAAAAAAATTATCGGCATCGGCAACGCAATAGTAGACGTTCTATGCAAAGTTGATGAATCATTTTTAATCAAACAAAACCTTGTCAAAGGCTCGATGTCTTTGATTGATGACAAAAGAGCGCAAGAATTAACGAAGTTAGGCCAACTTCAAATAACGCCAGGAGGCTCGGTAGCAAATACGATCGCAACTCTCGGACAATTATCCTGCGATGCTCAATTCATAGGTAAGGTTGGCGCTGACGAATTTGGTAAAAAATTCATTGAAGGTATCGAAAAGACCGGAGCGAAATTCATCGGCGAAAATTCTTACAGTCAAGCTTCCGCAAAATCATTTATAATGATCACCCCTGATGCTCAGCGTACAATGTGCACCTATCTCGGTTGCGCTTCACAAATCAACGAACGCGACATCGATGATAAGGTTTTTAAAGGCGCAGATTTCTTGTATCTCGAAGGATATTTATGGGATGATCCACAAACAATCGAGGCACTGCGCAAAGCAATAACAATGGCTAAAAAACGCGGTGTTAAAGTTGCATTTTCACTCTCTGATTCTTTTTGCGTTTCAAGACACAAACGCGATTTCGTTGATCTAGTTTTAGGTGATCTAGACATCGTCTTTGCCAATGAGAGAGAAGCTCTAGAACTATTATCTCTCCAAGAATTTTCTGAAGACAAAGCATTCGAATTCTTTTCGCAAAATCCTGATCTGATCGCAGTTGTAACTAGATCAAGCAAGGGTTGTTCAGTATTTGGTTACGGTAGCGTCATTAATGTTCCCATCCAAAATGTTGAGAACATCGTTGACACCACTGGTGCTGGTGACGCTTTCGCCGCAGGGTTTTTTTACGGCCTAATTAATGATTTCGATTTAGAAAAATCAGCAGCTTACGGCAACATTCTTGCTGGCCAAATTATCCAAATAGTTGGCGCAAGATTTGAAAAAGAACAACTTCAGAAAATAGGGCTTTAATGAATCTCTGGACAAAGTCTGAACTGCTCGAGGCTTTGTCTGAAGAGCTTATCGAGCAAAATATTCCCGAAAATTTAGAAATTAACGAGGTCGTGATTGATAGTCTCAAGACTTCAAAAAACGGCCTCTTCATCGCCCTCCACGGCAAAAAAAATAATGGCCATGATTTCATCGACCAGGCATTAATTAATGGCTGCAGCGTTGTTTTAGTAGATCAAAAAATAACTTACAAAACCCCAACTATTCTCGTCAAAAATACTTTCACCGCTC
>CANNMN010000138.1 GCA_947505885.1 Rickettsiales bacterium | reverse complement strand
AGGATAATATCATTGTAGCTCCCCTCAAGATCGCGAAACCAGCGGAAGAAAAATACAATAACGGCTACATTAAAATTTTGTCCGATGGTGATGATTTGGATGTCAAAAACTTCAAAACTAATGGCGCCAATAAGATTCAATTTTTGACCAACTCCAGCAATAAAATTTCAATCAACTACCTGTTTTGGCCAAATGACAGAATAGGTTTTTACGTCGATAATAAGTTGGTGAAATATGAGTTAAGTGACGAGGGTTTGATGAGGATTAATCTCGATGCCGGATCCCACAAAATAAGAATCAAATATAAGAACAGCGCGCTTTATTACTTCTTTGCGACTTACTCAATTTTCGTCATTAGCGCCGTCATAATTTTATTAAGAAGAAGAGATAAATCATGCTAAGCAGCTCATCAAAAAATTGTTTCGCACTTTTATGCGATTGGCCTCACGCCAAAGCTGCAGAGAACGAAACCATAAAAAGAATTTCCAGCGCAGCGAAATCTCTTAATAAAAATGTACTCGTCATCAATCGAAAAGGCGAGGTGATCGATCTTGAAAAAGGCATCCACGCTTCAGACCGAGTTATCACAAATGACGATGTTGATTTCGTCATCAATCTGCATTTCTCATCGCCTCGCGTATATGACGGCTTCTCTTATTTGTTGCTTTGGAATCCTCTAAAATTTCCTCACGATTGGAGTTACGAAAGATACGCCGCCAGCATGGCTTCAAACCATGATTCAATTTCTTGCGGCTCCAGTTTTGCTGACGAGTGCTTTTACAGATACAGCTTTTGCCAAGGCTACCAGCATCTATTTCCGCAGATTAGATTAAATCACACTAATTCCGGTCCATATTTTGATTTTTGCGATGACAGATCTGGTGTATTTTATTGCGGAATTGGTTGGGACAAAAGCAAGACAAACCCTCAACAAAGATTCCACGATGTTTTTACGATTCTCGACAAGAAGTCGGTTCTAAAAATTTACGGACCTAAAAAATTAGGAAAATCCGAGCCGTGGAAAGGTTTTGCCAGCTACCAGGGTGAAATAGCTTTCGATGGAACATCATTATTCAAGACGATCTCACAATCTTTACTCGGCCTTGCAATCAGCCATCCAGCGCACTTAGAAACCGAAATCGCCACTTCTCGTATTTTTGAAATTATCGCCGGCGGCGCTCTGCCGCTTTGTGACGACAATAGTTTTATCAAAAAGAATTTCGGTGACAGGGTTCTGTATATCGATGGAAAAACTCCCGAAGAAAAAGCTGCTTCAATTCTTCGCCATCACGAATGGGCCCTGAATAACAAGCCTGCTGTGAAAAATATGGTGGAAGATTTGCAGAATTTGATGAAAGAGAAATTCGATCTATCGGTTCAGTTGAGGGGGTTGTACGAGCAACATTTCGCTAGAAGAAAAGAGATCGAAGAAATTTATTTTGCGCGATCTGAGAAAATTCACGTAAACATGATCTATCTTCTCAACCACAGAGAAGATGATTTAAGCGCTCTAATAAAATCATTTAAGACGCAATCATACGGCAATAAATCTTTATTTATTCTGACTACTTTTGTTGATTTCGATTATTCTCCTCTCGAAAAAGATGGGATAAATTATCGTTTGCTAAGAATTGGAAATATGAGCGACGAAACTCAAATCGGGCCAATGCTGCAATCAGTACGAAGCCAATTACCAAGTGGCGATAATGAGAGCTACACGGTTTTCACCAGAAATTCTCAGATGTTTTATGATCACCTAACATCACTAGTGAGGATTTTAGAGGATGATGGCGAAATTGAAGTCGTAGACTTTCTAGCCGCAAGATTGCTTGGTATCGGTGAAACTTCTGACGCAAGACTTATCGACGATGAGCTTTTGATTAAAAAGGGAGGCACTGTTTTATGTAAGCCGGTTTTATTAAGAGAATTTCCGCCATTTTTTATTCTTAACAGTTTGAGTCTCGATCATTTTACTGCGGTAATTTTGGCATTTTTTAAGAAGAGAAAAAATACAAAAAGAACGACTTCTGTTGAGATTCCTCTCGTGACAAAACCCGCTTCAAAAAAGTCAGTTAATTACAATAACCTGTCCCTGTTTTGCGACGTAATTCTGCTAAATCGCGATATTCCAAATATCCCAGAAGATGAGTTCGAAGTTGCCAAAGAGGATATCTACAAAGCCTTTAGAAAGATGCCTATTCTCAAGCATGTAATGGTAATCAGAAAGCTTGTTTTAAAGATTAGAGACTCAATTCGTAGCATAAAATCTGCCGTTAAATCTCTTCGTTAAATATTTTAACAACAACGATTAACCCGCTCCCACTTTGTCTTCTCGCGTTTGCGTAGAAAATCTTTTTTGCTGAGGGGTAAGTTTTTTCCGCAATGTTTTAGGTAATTTTTGTAAGCAAAATCACCGCTGATTGTGTCACGAATTAGTAGTAAAAATTTCTGGAATTTTTTCATTTTTATATTTGTTTCCTGGATCCCCGCCTGCGCGGGGATGACGGGACGAGTAAGTAGCAACGTCATCCCTTCCTGGATCCACGCCTGCGCGGGGATGACGGGACGAGTAAGTAGCAACGTCATCCCTTCCTGGATCCCCGCCTGCGCGGGGATGACGGGACGAGTAAATTGTAACGTCATCCCCGCGAAAGCGGGGATCCAGGAGCGTGTAAAGTTTTGCGGATTGCCGCAATTACCACAATCCACAAAACCGCTAAAAAACTCAGGGCCAGAGCACTGAGTAGTTTTTGATCATTCACCAAAAACCCAATCCGAACATCCGCCGAGAAAACTTTTTCAATCACCGCGGTGGTGGTAACTGTAAGTACGAAGAGCAGTGGAATTAAAGTCACCAGGCAAAATTTCGCGCCTTTAGTTTTGAAAATAATCACCGTCGCGAGCGTTAAGGCAATCCCCGCCAGCATCTGATTCGACATTCCAAAAAGTGGCCAAAGCAGATTCACGCCGCCATTTGGATCAATCACTCCGATGTAAAGAAAATAGCCCCAAGCACCCACAATCGCAAAGCTCGAAAAGAGCGGAGATATTTTGCGCGAAGTTAGGTGTTTGAGTAAATCTTCAAGCATGAAGCGCGCTACTCTCGTGCCGGCGTCGAGCGTGGTTAGAATAAAAATCGCTTCGAACATTATTGCGAAATGATACCACATTGAAAGCATGTGCGCGCCGAAAGCAGAGGAGAAAATATTGGCCATTCCAACTGCAAGAGAAGGCGCGCCGCCAGTTCTGGCGTAGAGTGTGCTT
>CANNMN010000137.1 GCA_947505885.1 Rickettsiales bacterium | reverse complement strand
TTTCTGTCGGCAATTGCTTGCTTGATTGCCCCGATTGCCTTGGCCGGATTCAAGCCTTTTGGACAAGTATTGGCGCAATTCATAATCGTGTGGCAGCGGTAAAGTTTGAAAGGATCTTCAAGCTCATCAAGACGCTCTGCTGTTGCTTCGTCGCGTGAATCAACGATCCATCTTTGCGCCTGCAATAAAGTCGCAGGTCCTAAATATTTGTCGCCATTCCACCAGTAACTTGGGCAAGAAGTTGAGCAGCAAGCGCACATGATGCATTCGTAAAGCCCATCTAATTTTTCACGATCTTCCGGAGACTGTAGTCTTTCTTTGCCTAGATTTATTGGTGTTTCAGCCTGCAACCAAGGTTTGATTGATTTGTATTGTTCGTAGAAATGGGTCATGTCAGGCACAAGATCTTTGATCACTGGCATGTGCGGCAATGGGTAAACTTTTACATCAGCACTTTTGCAATCAGAGATAGGCTTGATGCAAGCCAGGGTATTGGTGCCGTCGATGTTCATTGCGCAAGATCCGCAAATTCCTTCACGACAAGAGCGGCGGAAAGTTACTGAAGAATCATGCTCAGATTTAATTTTGATTAGGGCGTCAAGAACCATTGGCCCGCAATCATCCATGTCGACTTCAAACTTATCGATGTGAGGATTTCTTTTTTCAGCATCTTCCGGGTCGTAACGGTAAATATCAAAAACGCGTACATTTTTTGCGCCATCTTTCGCTTTAAAAAGCTTTCCAGCTTTTTTGTCGATTTGTGAATTTTTTGGGAGAGTAAATTCGGCCATTTTTTAATGAATTTTGCATTTCAGTTGTTCGATTTTTTCGGACAATTGAGTGCCATTTTTGTCGCTTGGTTAATGTTGTCATCCCCGCCTTCGCAGGGATGATGAACTAAAATTTGGTGTTTTTTAATAGACTCGTTTTTTTGGAGGAAAGGCTTGAACGTCGTTGCTCATTGGTTTTAAGACCACTTCGCGGAAATCGATTTTGGTATTTCCTTTTTCGTCGCACCACATGATTGAGTGTTTCATCCAGTTTGTGTCGTCACGATCTTTGTAATCTTCGCGAGAGTGAGCGCCGCGGCTTTCTTTACGATGCAAAGCGCTGCTGATTGTAACAAGAGCTTGTGAACGCATATTGTCGAGCTCAAGCGCTTCAACTAAATCACTGTTCCAAACCATGCCACGATCTTCGATTTTTAGGTCAGAGAAGCTGGTGAAAATTTCCTGCATTTTATTTTCGCCTTCAGAAAGAGCTTTCTCAGTTCTAAAAACTGCGGCATAAGATTGCATGCAATGCTGCATTTCACCTCTGATTTTTGCGGTTGAAGATTTTCCGTTGGCATTTCTGATTTTGTCGAAACGAGCGAGAGATTCTTCACCAGCATTTGGTGCAAATTCAGCTTGAGCAGAGCCTGGTTTAATAAGTTCTGCAGCACGAATTGCGGCAGCACGGCCAAAGACAACTAGATCGAGAAGAGAATTTGAGCCCAAGCGATTTGCGCCGTGAACAGAAACACAAGCTGCTTCACCAATTGCCATCAAGCCGGGAACGGTTTCCATGGTTTTTGCATCTGTCGCGCTACGTGTCGACTGGCCACTTTTCACCGTCAAAACCTCAGCTTTAAAATTAGTTGGAATGCCGCCCATGTTGTAATGAACGGTTGGAATAATTGGGATTGGTTGTTTGGTTACATCGACTCCAGCAAAAATTTTTGCAGTTTCAGAAATGCCCGGAAGCCTTTCGTGAAGAACCTTTGGATCAAGGTGATTCAAGTGTAAATACATGTGATCTTTTTTCGGACCGACTCCGCGACCAGCTAGAATTTCCATGGTGATTGCGCGCGAAACCACGTCGCGACTGGCTAGATCTTTGGCGCTTGGAGCGTAGCGCTCCATGAATCTTTCGCCTTCGGAGTTAACTAAATATCCACCTTCACCACGTGCGCCTTCAGTTATTAAGCAGCCTGAGCCGTAAACTCCGGTTGGGTGAAATTGAACAAATTCCATATCTTGAAGAGGAAGGCCGGCACGCAAAACCATGCCATTACCGTCTCCTGTGCAGGTGTGAGCGGAAGTGGCTGAGAAATAAGCGCGTCCGTAGCCTCCTGTTGCCATGATCACGATTTGTGATTTGAAGCGATGAATTGTGCCATCAACCAAAGAAACAGCAGTGATGCCGCGGCAAATGCCGTTTTCCATGATTAAATCGAGGGCAAAATATTCGACAAAAAATTGCGCGTCGTGTTTGAGAGATTGTTGATAAAGTGTGTGAAGAATTGCGTGACCTGTGCGATCTGCTGCTGCGCAAGTTCTTTGCGCCGGGCCGCCTTCGCCGAATTCTTTGGTCATTCCACCGAAAGGACGTTGGTAAATTTTCCCCTCTTTGGTGCGTGAAAAAGGCACGCCGTAATGTTCTAATTCGATGATTGCATCAGGTGCTTCACGACACATATATTCAATCGCATCTTGATCGCCAAGCCAGTCAGAGCCTTTGACGGTGTCATACATGTGCCAGCGCCAATCATCTTCGCCCATATTTCCAAGAGCCGCAGAAATTCCGCCTTGTGCGGCAACTGTGTGGGAGCGAGTTGGAAAAACTTTTGTGACACAGGCTGTTGATAAACCTTTTTGCGCCATGCCGAAAGTTGCACGTAGACCAGCACCGCCGGCGCCAACAACCACAACATCAAATTCGTGATCAGTTACTGAATAATTTCCGATTTTTTTTTCTGACATTTTTTATCCGATTAGATGAAGTCTTAAGATTGCAACCACTCCCGCAACCGCAGTTACGATTGAAATGAAATGCACCAACATGATGTAGAAATGCATTTTGGTTTTATTTGGAACGTAATCTTCGATGATCACGCGCATGCCAAGTGAGCCGTGATAGAGTGACACTGAGATAAATAAAATTCCGGCAATGGCATTTAATGGGTAAGCAAAAAATACGGGCAAATATTCTTGCGGATCTTCCGAAATTTGAATGAGCGAAAAAGCAATCCAGATTACTAATGGAATCAGCGCAACTGCGGTTACTCTTTGAATCAACCAGTGATGCGCGCCAGTTTTTGTTGAAGGAGAAATTTTGATTTTCGACATTTTAGAAAAATTTTAAGTAAGCCACCGCAGCAATGGTAGCAACGGTTAAAACCAAAGCAGAAAGTAAAACCAAGTAACCATTTCTTTTCGCATCTTTTAATTCGAAACCTTTGCCGATGTCCCAGAATAGATGGCGGATACCATTGCAGAGATGGTAATAAAGCGAGAAAGCGAT
>CANNMN010000136.1 GCA_947505885.1 Rickettsiales bacterium | reverse complement strand
TGATTCTTCCCTGATCGCCTGGAACATTATTGATATTTGCGCAAATTCCATTTGTTCCATTACAGGTCACGCTATTCGTTGTAAAAGGATCATAAGTTCCAATATTTAGACCATCATTATTCCACCTAATAAAACCGCCATACTTCGTGGGAGTTAATGATTCGGATGTAGAAGAAACTGGAAATGCCAAATTGGCAGATTCATCGATAACATTGTTGTAGCCTTGATTTTTATAGCTGCCATTGCTGCAGGTTGATTCCAGTAGATCTGTTCCGCTATAAAGGCATTGCCACACCTTCGGATCCGGCAAAAGAGGGACTGTTTTAGCACCAAGTGCTTCTGTAGCTTGGCTTAAATCAAAAGCACCGTAACCTTCTGGATGGGGAATGGTGTAAATGACTAATCTTCTGGCAAGATTATAGAGATATTCTGGATGTGAGCTAATGTCAGAAGTTTCACCAAGTGGGCTCGTGTTATTTGCATTGCGATAAACCAAGCCACTAAAACTAGCTGTTATAGATTGACCAGCACGAACATCGAAAAAATTCTCACTCCGAGATGAGCCTAGAGAGTGGGGCAGATGATTTTGTGCATTCAAATATAAAGATGGATAATCAATATAACTTCCCAAAGAAATTGAACCAGAAGCTCGAACCATAATTTGCGAACCAGGCTTTATTGTAACTCCAAAATTCTGACCAACTTCTTTTTTGTCGGTTGAATTCCATCCTGGTTCAGAACCCGCGGAAGCATTGGAGTTACCAGAAGATGTTGAACACTTTTGTTTACACTCTTCTATGCAAAGAGTTTGAAAGGTTATTCTACCAGAAAAACCCTCGCACCCATATCCACTGTCTTCTTCGGCGCCTGATGCATCAGTTACTGTTGTTTCACCCTGAGTAAGGCAATCTTTCATTCCAGAACCTTGCGCACTGTCTGTTAAAGGCAATGATGCATCATAAAGGCATGAATCCTGCCCAGCATTAGCAGTTACAACAATGGTTTGTGACTCATATTCCCCGAAATCATCAGCATCAATGCATCCGGAATCCGTGCAGGAAAAAAGCAAAAATGAGGCAAGAACAAGCAAGGTAAATCTGACAAGATTTTGTAGAAGCTGATTCTTGGTTAACACTAGAGAACTCTTGCTTGGAGGGAATTAAAAAAAATAGAGTTGCTTTCTAAAAAAGCTTCGAAGTTAATCAACTCATTTCCGCAATTTACTTACTTCCAGGTCATGAAACGTAAAGCATTCACTCTTCTCGAGATTGCAATGGTAATTTGCATAATTGCCGTCGCCGTCGCCGGAATTTTCGCAGTGCAAATGATTTCCAGCACTAGTGACGCAAGAGGATTAGTCGCGCAAATTCAAAAATATGATCAATCGATCGCAGCGTTTCACACCAAATACCAAGCTCTTCCCGGGGATGTAAAAAACACGATTAATCAAAATCTCTCATCTGAAAATACCGACGGAGACAATAACGGAATTATTACCAATCAGACAATGGGGCTCAGCCGAGCCGAAGGCGAGATCAGTAATTTTTGGCTTCATTTGTCAAAATCAAAAATGCTCGATGAAAATTACGACGGAGCTGAAAATGAATTAGCTAGATTCGGAAAAACCTTCCCGATCAGTAAGCTCGGAGAAAATGCCGGAATTATTGTTTTTGGCGTCGAAGGGGAAAGCAAAGAAAAAAACTTTTACCAAATAGGATTCAAGTTTGCGAACCTAGACCGCCTATTCACCGGCAATCACAGCATTACCGCCAAAGATGCTTTTTATTTTGATAAAAAAATTGACGACGGCGATCCCAAGAAAGGTCGCGTAACTTCTGCTGGCGGAGACATATTAAATTATTCAGCGAGTGAGATTTGTGTAAAGAATGGCAATTACAACCTCAGTATCGCAAGCCCATTTTGTCAGCTGAAAATCGCTCTAATGGTTAAATAATTTTTTGATTTCTTCGCGCCATCTTCGTCTTCGAGAAAAATGATTTTAGAAAAAAAATAGCACTAATCACTCATCTCCTTCGCCACATCTGCCACCATTACCTTGTTGCTCTCGAGATCTTTAATAACAATCGCGCCCGCGCCAATCTTTGCTCCTTTACCAATCAAGATCGGGCCAAGAATTTTTGCTCCTGCACCAATCACCACATCGTCACAAATTGTTGGGTGACGCTTTACTCTTTTCACTGACCTTCCGCCTAAAGTCACTCCCTGGTAAATCGTTACATTATTCCCAATCTCGCAAGTCTCACCAATCACCACGCCAAAGCCGTGATCAATAAAAAGATTCTTACCAATTTTAACTTTCGGATGAATTTCAATTCCCGTTAAAATCCTGCTAACATGTGCGACAAAACGAGGCAGAACAGGCACTCCAAGCCCCTCCAAAAAATGTGCAATCCGGTGAAAAAACACCGCGTGCACACCTGGGTAACAAAGAATTATTTCTAAATAGCTCTTCGCCGCCGGATCGTTTTTTTTAATATTTTCGAGAAATTCGATTTTCATTTTAGTTTTTTTACGCACAAAGTCATCCACATCATCTCCAGCTGAGACGAAGTAAAGTGTAGAGAAGGAAAACAAATATCACTTAAACAAGATGCTCGAACAGCGCCGTCGATAAATACCTTTCCCCACAAGAAGGCAAAATAAAAACAATCAACTTCCCGGCATTTTCTGGCCTCTTGGCAATTTCAAGAGCCGCGTAAGCAGCTGCACCAGAAGAAATTCCACCAAGAATTCCATCTTTTAAAGCCAGGGCCCGAGCTGTTTCAATCGCATTCTCATTCGAAACCTTGAACACTTCATCGATTAATTTTACGTCCAAAATCGCCGGAATAAATCCCGCGCCAATTCCCTGAATCTTGTGCGGACCAGCCTGCCCTCCAGACAAAACCGGACTCGCTTCTGGCTCAACTGCAATCACTTTAAAATTCGGATTTCTTTGTTTTAACACCGAAGCAATGCCAGTGATCGTCCCACCAGTACCAACGCCTGCGACTAGAATATCAATTTTACCGTCAGTGTCTCGCCAAATTTCTTCAGCCGTAGTTCTTTGATGAATTTCAACATTCGCCTGATTTGAAAATTGCTGCAAAATTATCGAATCTTTAATTTCCGCATTCAGCTCTTCGGCCTTGGCAATAGCGCCCCTCATCCCCTTTACACCCTCCGTCAAAACCAATTCTGCGCCGTAAGCCTTGAGTAATTTTCTTCGCTCAAGCGACATTGTTTCCGGCATTGTTAGAATGAGTCGATAACCCTTAATTGCCGCCACAAAAGCCAAAGCAATTCCAGTATTTCCCGAGGTTGGCTCAATCAAAATAGTTTTG
>CANNMN010000135.1 GCA_947505885.1 Rickettsiales bacterium | reverse complement strand
GATGAGAGGAAAATGGCTCAATCATCTTTTGTTTTATTGCGAGATCGGCAATTGATCTGTCGGAAAGAATCGTCATTAATTTTGATTTTTGATTTTAGATTTTTGAACTTATCTAAACTTGTCTCACAACAAATCAAAAATCAAAAATTTTAAAAATTAAATGCACGACCTTTCCTACCTAAGAGACATTCTAATTTTGCTTTTTGCGATGGTGGCGATTGTTGTTATTTTTAAGCAATTGAAACTCAGTCCGGCACTCGGCTACCTAATTGCTGGCGCGGCGATTGGGCCATTCGGATTTGGAGTTTTAACCAGCACAGAAACAACAAAATCAATTGCTGAGCTCGGAATTGTTTTTCTTCTTTTTGCAATTGGTTTGGAGTTAACCTTCGACAAATTGAAGGCGATGCGTACCTATATTTTAGGTTTTGGTGGTTTGCAGGTTGTTGTTACTTCTGCGTTGATTTCGGCGGTTTGTTATTACTTTACTCATCTGTCAGCAGAGCTTTCAATCATCATCGGCAGCGCTCTATCCATGTCTTCGACGGCAATTGTAATGGAAGTTATCGAGGAGAATAACGAGCAAACAACTCGCGTTGGGCGTCTCGCTTTTTCGATTTTGCTCATGCAAGACTTAGCGGTGATTCCGATTTTAGTATTGTTGCCACTGCTTTCAAAAACTGACTTACATGTTGCTCATGCACTAGGCGGAGCATTAGCCAATGCGATTGTGGCCATGGTTATTATTTTTGCGACTGGAAGACTTTTGTTGCGCCCTCTTTACCGCCTCATTGTTGAATCGCAGAATAACGTTCTCTTTCTGAGCTTCACTTTAATCGTGATTTTAGGCTCGTCATTTTTGAGCCATAAAATGGGCTTATCCTTCGCCCTTGGTGCCTTCGTTGCAGGATTAATGGTGGCGGAAACAGAGTATAAATATCGCGTTGAAGAAGAAATTCTTTCACTCAAATCACTTTTGCTGAGCTTGTTTTTCATGGCGATTGGCATGTCTTTTGATTTCAATCTGCTTCTCGAAAGTTTGCCCTACATCGTTCTAGCTTCGCTAATGTTGATTGCTGCTAAAACCACAATCATTTTACTTCTTTGTCGTCTCTTTCGTTTTCCGCTTGCGCCATCAATTCATGCCGGTCTCTTACTTGCACAGGGTGGCGAATTTGCTTTTGTTGTTTTCTTGATGGTGGTGCAGCAAAGATTGATGGATGTAGATTTAGCGCAGTTTTTGATGACGGTTGTAACCTTCACCATGGCACTAACGCCAATGCTTGCCATCATCGGTCGTCGTATCAAAAGTTATCTCTACATTAACGAAGTTTTGCACGATAACAAACTTAAAAGAGAGATTGGTGAGATCGGAAAGCATGTTGTTATTATTGGCTTCTCAATGGTCGGTCGCATAGTAGCTTACATCCTGCGTAAGCGCGATGTGAAATATATTATACTCGAAAATAATCACCGCATCGTTCGCCTCGAACAGAAGAATGGTTACAGCATTTATTACGGCGACGCGATGAATGTTGATATTCTGCGCTATATCGGCGTTGAGCGCGCTGAGTCAGTTGTGGTGGCAATGGAAGACGAGGTTGCTTGCATGAAGATTACTCGTTTTATTCACGAAAATTTTCCACATGCTGCGGTAATTACCAAAACCGAAACCATTAACAATGTTGATCGCTTCAAAAGAGTTGGCGCAACTCATGTTGTTTCAAAGAATATCGAAACTGGTTTACAACTTACTCGCGCTGCTTTGGCATCGATTGGAGTTGGTAATTTAGAAATTATTAATTCCCTAGATTCTTTTCGCGAAATTAATCCAGAAATAATCAAAGAGATCATCTCAACTGAAGGCGAGACGGTAAAACAAAAACATTTAACAAAAATAAAGGAGATCGATGACAGCCAAAATTAAATTAGTCACATCAAAATTTTCCCCTTACGGCCACCGCGTTGAAATGGTGTTGATCGAAAAAAATATTTCTTACGAAAAAGAGGTGATTGATTTGCAGCACAGACCTGAGAAATTCGTTAAAGACTCTCCTCTTGGCAAGGTTCCTTTGCTTTACGCCGATGGTAAAATTCTCTTTGAATCAATCGTGATTTGCGAATATTTGGAAGAGATTTTTCCAGAGAACCCTCTTCACCCTAAAAATCCGTACGACAAGGCTTGGCACCGTGCTTGGATGGAATTTAGTAACGGAATTCTCAATGAAACTTTTGGCATGATTTTCTCTACAAATCAGGAACAATTCGACATCAAAAAAGCCGAAATAATTTCCAGATTAGCCGTAATCGACAAGCATCTAAAATTCGGTCCTTACTTCGATGGAGAAAAATTTTCTTTGATTGATGCATGCTTAGCCTCCGCTCTAAAGCCACTCACTTTCATCGACAATAAATTTACTCTCGAAATTTTTGATCTTCATAAAAATGTTGCGAGTTATACCGAAGGCGTGATTACTCGTGGATCATTGCACAAAGCACTTCCATCTGATTATGAAGAAATCTTCAAATCTTACCTAGAGCGTAAAAAGTCGCATCTTCTAACAATGAGCTTTTCCCTTTAAAAACTTATCGCAACCATCGTTATGAGGAGCGCATACAAAATGACGCACCGCCGGTAGGATTTGTTATTGATGCAGGAGTTTTACCTTCAGCTGAAGCGAAGCTTGGCTATGTTTCAGCAGCTGAAGACTGCTCCCATTGCTTGGAATTCACTCCTAAGATATCTTTGGTTAAGGTTGCGATTTTTTCTGAGACCTAGCGTAGTTTTTCTCTATCAGAGTTTTTTGATTCTCAGTAAGTTCTTTTTGTAAGGACTTCTTTAAGATTTTCTCTATCTGAACCTTCAAGCGTCAGTTCAATTTCAGCATATATCTCTTCTTTCTTTTTTCAGAAATCGTTAATCGCCATCAGCCTTTAGAGCAGAATAGTTTTTTGGCCTAACTTTTGCTAAAAAGTTAGGGATTAAATTAACCAGCTAGAGTGAAGTTTAAGCAGTAATTGCATTAATCCGATTATGGAGGTTGTGTCTTAGAAAATAGATAGATTGTCAGTTTATTTTTTAAGTAACTTATCCGCAGAAGTAATGCTGAGCAAAGCATGGCAGATGCAAGTCACACATAGACAGGCTATTGGTGACGGTATTTATTATTTCTTCGGCAACTTCTCAACATCAACTCTCTCATAGCTTTCAACATCATTCATCCAGCCTTCTTTCACTTTCACGAATAAAAATAGATGAACCTTAACGCCGGCGATTTTGGCTAGGTCTTTGCGCGATTCCTCGCCGATCTCTTTAATCATCGAGCCCTTCTTGCCGACAACTATACTTTTCTGACTTTCTTTTGTTACTAAAATCGTC
>CANNMN010000134.1 GCA_947505885.1 Rickettsiales bacterium | reverse complement strand
TTCGCGATCTTGAGGGGAGCTACAATGATATTATCCTTTAGCGCCAAAATCTTTTTTGGATTCGAGTTATCGATATATTTCAAAAGCTCTGGATCGTTGTAGGGACTAGCTTTGTCGTAGATAATAAAATCAGCGCCGGTTGCTTTGAGGAAATTAATATCGGGGTAAAAAGCCCAGACATCCGGGACTGGATTCTGCAGCTTTATGATGTCCCTGTAGCTCAGAATCGTAGCAAGATGAGCTTCGTAACCAAGATAGGAGGATATCTTACCACCACCCGCGCCAGATGAGTTATACATCCACGGATAATTCTTCGATATGTAGGAGGTAAAATTGGGAGTAATATCGATATATCTGCTGAGAGCTTTGGTCGAATTGGATCTAAAATAATCACTCAATTTAGCCTCATTCACATGATCGAGAATGATGTTATTGCTCTTAAATGAGGTTATTCCTTGTTGGTCTCTAGAGTATTTATACATGTCGTTCAAAGGAATCAGGAACGCGATAATTATCGCCATTATTCTAATCGATTTCCCGCTACAAAAACAAAAAGAGAAGAGTAACACCACAACACTGATCAACTCAAAAACGAAGCTGCTATTTATAACAATCCAAGAAGGAATTAGGTTGGACTGAATTGCCCAAAGAATGGCCACCAACGAAATCGTAAAGAAAGCCAACATCTTCCCAACCCCGAATTTCTCGACGTCATCCTTGGTAAGATATTGCAACATCGCACCAACGGAAATCATCAAGAAAATATTAGTCAGCATCAAATATCTTTGGTAGATATGCATGCCACCAATTGGCCTAAGAAGGTAGTAAAACAGATCACTTAAAGCGGTAGAATTGCCGAAAGTAATCGCGGCGCTAATTAGAAAAATGCTTAGCGAAATGTTGAATATCTTGAACGAATATTCCGACCTAAACTGATCTTTTTTTAGATTGATGAAAAACAACGAGATGATCATTAAAGACAGTAAACCAATGATCAAAGTCGACTCATAAATTGACGCATGATTTATGTGAATATTGTGAGAAATGACTCGCAGAAAGAAGAATGGTGAATCTGACAGGGCGTGGGCTGAGCCATCTAGACCAAAACCTCCCGCTGGATTGGTAAGAATAAAAAATTTGTGAATGGCTAGATAAAAAGGCAGAACAATAAGCGTCGCAAGAAATGCTGGTGATAGTGATGTGAATATCTTTCTTACTGCAACATCCGAACTGAAATATGAGTAGTGATAAAATAAGACAAAAACACCGATCAATATCAGCACAGCGAGAGATAAAGTTGCGTAACCACTGGTATAAATTAACAGGAAT
Organism: Rickettsiales bacterium; assembly: GCA_947505885.1. Taxonomy (GTDB): domain Bacteria; phylum Pseudomonadota; class Alphaproteobacteria; order Rickettsiales; family UBA1997; genus UBA2645. Next base: position 2,061 of record CANNMN010000134.1, on the reverse strand, counting down.
ACCGCGGTAGATAATATTAAATTCTTACGAGAAGATTTTTCGCTTAGAGATAGCGCGCAGTAGAGCCCTACTGGCAAAAGCCAGATGTAAAAAGGGAAGGTAAAAAGCAGCAAAGCCCTCACTGCATATATTGAAAAACTATAACCAACAGCAACAAAAACAGATGTCGCGTAATCAAATTTAAAAAATCTTACGCAGAGCTTTTGCAGAAAATAGCAGGACAAAAAGGCGTGGATGTAAAACATGATCACCATGATGAAGATCATATTTTCCGGCGTTAAATACTTCATCGGAATCGCCGCACAGAGAATTATAAATGGATTATAAATAATCAGATTTGGCCTGAGAAAAAACTCGGAAGATCCGCCCCAAGTGTAAAAATCTACACCAAAAAAATTCAGACTCTTGAACTGAGATATCGCATTTATTAGCTGCGGAACCCACAATATCACATTATCGCCGATCAAGGCAAATCCTGCCCTCTCGCCTCCTTTGCACAACGACTCTAAAAAAAACAAAGTGGTAAACACCGCAGATATCGCGAACACCTTATTTTTGCACAATGCCACCCAAATTAAATCGATCGTCTTGCAGAAAAAATTTTCACTCTTTTGAAAAAGATTCGTCATTTTTATTTGATTAGTTTTTTTGCAACGAACTGAAATCCCGCCTGTGGATTGTCCATGTAGCTATGCAAATCTTGATATCTGTTACCAACTCCACGATAAAAATCGTTGAAAGAAAACGGATGTCCGCTCTCAATAATTTGTAAACCATTCTCTCCAAAAAGATTCGACCACCACTCTTTGTTTTGCAGGGTAACGTGATAAACAACTCCCGTCTTGGGATTGGAATATTCAAGCAAAGAAGCCGTACCGATGAAGTAACCACCGTCAGCAAGATGATCGTGAATATTTTTTAACATCTGGCTCAATCCCGCCTCAGGTATGTGTTCAAGCACCTCCCAAGAAGTTATCAATTCAAACTGTTTTGTTTTTTCTGCAGAATCGGTGAGAGAAAATTTCTTGGTTATGTCGCAAGTAAAAAAATTATCCGGCAGGACGCGCCAGTAATTATTGTGAGCCTTTAGACAGGTGTCAGAACCATCAATTCCGATCGATAAAATACCTTCAAAAGCAAAATCAAAAACTAACGCACCAGCTCCACAACCAATATCCAAAAAAGACATTTTATCTCCGAATATTTCTTTTGCTTTTTTGGCTAATCTTGGATGTCTGACAAGCCCTTCTAGCGTTGATTCCGGAAAGATGTGATCATTGCTTTCAACAGCAATTTTATGATCAGTGATAAGTTTTATTTCGCGATTATGACGCAAAATATTCGATCCATTTCGTTCGAGAATTTTTATGGCGTCTCCGTAAAAAATCGTGTTACCGCTAAAAATTTCAGCCGACACTAATCTGTCATTGGCAACAACCCACTCAACGTGCCTAAGGATTCCCTCGAGCCTTTCTGCGTTCTGATTCGCCGCATCAATAGATTTCAATAAATCGCGATTAGTTACTACTCCCGCTTTTTCTAAAAGTTTTCTAAAAACGTCTTTGAGCCAATTGTGGATAGTCTTCATAGCTTGTAGGAAAAAATTAAATTTTTGGCTCGATCTTCTCTAGGGATAAGATTTGTTTTAACTTAGAGTTATCTAACAGCGTCACTAGAGGCCTCTTAGCGATAGAAACCCAATTGGATTCTCTAGCTAAAATTGAATGAATATTTTCAGCACTAAATCCATGTCTGTTGGCGATCTGCAGAATGATGTCGTATTTGGAATAACTTATGTCGGAGCAGATATTTACAGTGCCAAAATTATCGCCGCGCTCAATGAGCTGTAAGGCGTAGAGCGAAGCAGAATTAAAATCTAAAGAACTGCGACAAGAATCGAAGAAGGCTTCCACTTTTTTACCACTCGCAAAATCATCGACTATCATGTCGTAAAAATGCTTTTTATTGGCGAGACTTGGGCCGATTAAAAATGGGTAATGAATCACGCCGTAACCACGAGATAAAACTATTTTCTCAGCCAAAGATTTTTGCTTTCCATAT
>CANNMN010000133.1 GCA_947505885.1 Rickettsiales bacterium | reverse complement strand
TGCTTCAACAACTGAGAAAATTCAAACAACCTACGTGATGAAATACGGTTCTGAGCTTTTTCGTATTTCTGAATTTGCTGAAATCTAATATTAGTAAGCTATCCAAGTTTTTTTTGACTGATGCCGGCGGCACGGCGAAACTGCCTTAATTTTTTGGAGATGTGTTTATCGATTGGGGTAATTTTTCTAATTTCCATTGTGTGTGTGATGAAAATGTTAAGAAGCAAAGCATGGCTGCAAGTAACAAGAGCAGTGGCAAGTAGCAATAGGTTGTGTAAATAGTAGTTCTAGAATTTTTCATTAGATCAACATCAATCGTCCCAGTTTGATTCAAATCGATTTGATTAACGACTCGACCAAATGGATCAACCAAAGCTGTAATGCCAGTATTTGCTACGCGAATTAATGGAATTCCATATTCGATTGCGCGCATTTTGGACATGTCAAAATGTTGGTAAGGTCCACTACTATTTCCAAACCATGCATCATTGGTCAGGTTAACAAACATATCCGGAAGATTGTTTCTATCGACCACCTCATCAGAAAAAATTACTTCATAACAAACCAAAGGAGAAAAGGAAAAATTCTCCGTTACTAAAGTTTTTGGACCTTCACCAGAGCTGAATCCAACTCCACCTCCAGTAATGCCATCAACGACATTTCCTAGAAATAAAGATGACAATAATTCCTGCAAGGGAACGTACTCACCGAATGGAACAAGGTGGTGTTTGTCGTAATGCTCTAAAGCGCCACTCTCATTAATTACAAAAATACTGTTCCAAACATTCTTCTTCTCTAGCCTCAATCCACCCGTAATTAACACGGCATTCTCTGGCACTGCTTTAAGTAGGTGGGCAATTAGAATTGGATTGTCGTCAATGACGTAAGGCACGGATGTTTCAGACCAAATCACCGCTTTAATATTTTTTGAATTTTCTGCGTTAGTGAGCTCGATCTGACGAAAAAAATCTTTTAATTTCTCGCGCTCATCCCATTTCAACTCTTGTTTAACATTGGCTTGAACTAGACGGATCTTCGATTCGTGATCATTAACAATTTTTGTTTCATCGATATAAAAATGTGCAAAAAGCAAATTTCCGCATAAAAAAGTAACGATTATTCCGGCAAAAACTTTGTCTCCACGGGAAGATTTTTTTTGCAAAAGCAAAATCGGCAATAACGAAACCAGTACTGAAAAAATGCTTAGTCCGTAGACGCCAAAGACCGAAGCAAGCTGTGCAAAATGCACATCGAATAGCCAGATATAGCCGAGTAAATTCCACGGAAATCCTGAAAAAAGATTTGAGCGCAACACCTCAAAAAATAACCAGCAGAGAGCGAAGAGAAGAATTTTTTGGTAAGTTATTTTTAGATTAAATTTACCAATCAAAAACTTGTAAGTAAGCGCAAACAGCGCTACATAAAGAGCCAGAGCTGATGGAATCAAAGTCAGCGCGAAGGGAATTAGCCAGGCAAATTGCTTAGAATCAACAAGAAGTGAGATGGAAATCCAATAAATTCCAGCAAGAAAATGTCCGAATCCAAAAGCAAATCCCAGCCAAAAAACTTCTTTTTTCTTCTCAATTTTCTCGAGCAAAAAATAAAAAACTGAGAAGGAAATTATTGCCGCTGGAAAAAAGTGAAATGGCGCGAAAGCAAGTACAGAAAAGGCTCCAACTAGTAGAGAAATAACTTTTTTATTTGCGAACATAGATTTCAAAATCATGCAAAACCTGTTTTTTTGATTTGGTAACTTGGTCAAAAATACTTGGCTTCACGCCAGTAATAAGCGGAATATTTTTCATCACCTCAACCTCATGATCAATGATCACATGATTTTCGAAACGAAAATTTTTGAAGAAAAATTTTCTGAAACTCTGATCAAGAAAATAATATTCCAATGAGCCAATAAGGCAGCGCTCGCTCTTGTTTAAAACATCTGGAGAATTGTTGACAAAAACTATTTTAGTCTGCGGATTTTTTAACGTGGCCCTGATGTCATCAAAAAGATAATAACCAACAAAAATTCTATCTCGATTCTCGATGCTAAACATTGAACTATTACCAGCAGATCCAAAATTAGCCTGCATCGAAGCAATGTGAAATTTTTGAAGATTTTCTTTATGCAGATAATTTAATCGTGAAAAATTAAAACCATTACCCAATGAAATCATTAATGTTCCATCCTCTTTTGCCGGCGCAAATTCTTTAGCGTAGTAATTAATCATGTCGGACATCTTGTTAGGGAAACTATAATTATCTTTGTGAACCACCGAATCAAACGCGCTATAAAGATAAAGATGAAACAAACTTGAGATCGAAGCGATAATTAAAAAAATGGAAAAAACTGAAAATTTTTCAGAAATTTTTGCATAAATTTTTCTCTCATAAAAAAACAAAATCCCGAACAAGGCAGTGAGATTAAATACGATATAAGGCCAAGCTCCGTAATACTTCATCACCATCACAGCTAAGAAAAGTAGCGCCAAGTAAATCAGTAAAATTCTTGGATGACGAATCAAAATAATCGGCGCAATAAGCCACCAAGCGCTAGCGAATCCACTTAAGCCAAAAATTGCCGCAGGGAAAATTCCCAAATCAAAAAACGGAAGAAAAAGCAGTAAGATGATAATAAATTTATTCTCAGAAAAAATTATTTTTCTTGAGGCGATTAAGTCGGAAGTAAACTTCAAAACACAGATAGCGCTAACGGCGTAAAAAATTACCGATTGGTCGATCGTCATCGCATTCTCTAGAATGAAGAGCAGCAGAGATGCAGAGAAAAAAAGCAGTAAAATCTTGTCATTCTCATCTGGTTTTAAGCGTGAAAAAATCAAAAAACTAAAAGCAAAAGGCCCGATATGAACAGCAATTAATCGTAAAAAATTTCCTAAAAAAATCGCATTATTGTCGTAAGAGCCGTAAATCTTTGCCCACATCGGCACCATGAATTCAAAAAATTCTGGCATGAATTTTAGCATCCAAAATAAGTAGGATGTGTAGATCAGCACAGCGAACAACTTGTCAAATTCGAAGAAAAAACTAACGGATTTTTTTTGCCAAAATTTGTAAAACTCAATTACTAGCGGAAAAATTAAGTAATGAGGCTTGAAGCATGGCATCAGGCCAATCAAGCATCCACGAGCGATTAAATCTTTTTTAGAAAAACTTAATCGCCGTGGAAATGAGTAAGAAATATACGGGAATAGTAACAAAAGCAGAAAGCTGGTTTTCGTGCCAAATTCGCCCATTTGTAAGGCAAGCGGTCGCAGAAAAAATCCAAAAAAATATCCGATGATGATCAAATTGTAATGCGCCCTATTTTGATAAATTTCGCTTTGCGCCAGAATTTTTGCCGACCAAGAAATTGATGCTAAAGCGAGTAGATTAATGACGATTTCAGAAGTGATGATTGGATCAATATGAAGCAG
>CANNMN010000132.1 GCA_947505885.1 Rickettsiales bacterium | reverse complement strand
ATCCTTGTTTTGCTTTGATTGGAAAAAATCCTAGCTCGGAAACTTTGATCTTTTTGGATTATTTAAAATCTGAACGTGCTCAAAAATTAATTGCTGAGTTTGGTAAAAATTCTTACGGCGGCTCTGCTCTCTTTACGCGGGCGTCTAAAGCTGATTTCTAAAGAATGATTCATTGAAGGTGGCTTAACTGGTGGCAATAAAATTTTTATTAAAAAAAACTAGCTAACAGCGTCTAAGTTTGTTGGTAGATTTAATGCCAATAAAAAAGTGCAGAGCCTCGAAAGGTTCTGCACTTTTTAAAATATTGCGAAGATTGAGTGGTGATTAATTTTCTTGATTCCCGCGAGGGCAGGAATCAAGAAACCTTTACAACAATTTATTATTTCAAATTTGCCGCAACGAAATCCCAATTCACTAAGTGATTCAAGAAAGTATCGATGTAGGTTGGGCGCGCATTTTGGAAGTCTAGATAGTAAGCATGTTCCCAAACATCCATTGTCATCAAGGGTTTCGCAGAAGTTGTTAATGGAGTTTCGGCGTTGCCAGTTTTGGTAATTTTTAATTTGCCTTCGTCAAGAACTAGCCAAGCCCAGCCTGATCCGAATTGAGTTGCGCCAGCATTTTTAAATTCAGTGACAAAATTTTCGTAAGAACCGAAATCGGCTTCTATTTTAGCTAGAACCTCGCCAGCGGGCTTTCCGCCACCATTTGGCTTCATTGAATTCCAGTAGAAAGTGTGATTCCAAACTTGCGCAGAATTGTTAAAAATTCCCGCCTTGGTTTTGTCGGTGGCAGAAATTTTAATAATTTCTTCGAGAGATTTTTCGGCTAAATCTGTGCTTGCAACCAAGTTATTTAAGTTGGTTACGTAAGCCTGATGATGTTTTCCGTAGTGAAAATTAATTGTGTTTTCAGAGATGTAAGGAGCGAGGGCGTTTCTGGCATAAGGAAGTGCCGGTAATTCGAATGACATATTTTTTTCTCCAAAAGTTTTTGATTTATTAGCAAAATTCAGCTTGCAAGAAACAAGCACAGATGCAGATGAGAGTAGGGTTGCCTTGATGAAGTTTCTCTTTGACATTTGCATATTTTTGACAGTATTTTTTTCGCCTTCCCAAGTCAAATTTTTATTTTCCAAATTTTTATTTCTTCTGTGAAAAAACTCTCTGCCGTAATCGTTGCTCACAATGAAGAAGAAAAAATTGCTGATTGTTTGCGCAGTCTCAATTTTGCCAATGAAATTGTTGTTGTTCTAGACAAATGTTCTGACCGAACCAAAGAAATTGTTTTAGAATTTACCGATAAAATTATCGAAGGTTCGTGGAATATTGAAGGCGCAAGACGCAATGTAGCTCTAAGTGCAGCGACTGGTGAATGGATTTTAGAAATTGATGCGGATGAAAGAATTTCTTCTGAACTTCGCGACGAAATTTTAGAAAAAATAAAATGTGAACCTTGTGCATTTTCTGCGCCAATCGCCAATTATATTGGCAAAAGATGGGTAAAGTTCGGATGGCTAAGAACACTTGCCGTGCTTGAGCGCAACACCTTGTCTTACCGCGAATTAAAACGTTACGACGAAGATAAAGAAATTCACCCAACTTACAAATTCAGTGGCGAAATTAAGTCGCTAAAAAATCCAATTATTCATTTAGTTGACGAAGACATCACCGATCTTCTCAATCGTTTTAACCGCTACACTAGTTGGCGCGCGCGTGATCTAAAAAATAAAAAAAATTGCTGGAGTCTGATTTTTGGATTCAAAATGCGTTTCCTTAAATCCTTCTTCGGGAAAAAAGGTTATAAAGAAGGATTGCTCGGAATCTTGATCGCCGCACTTTGCGGTCTTTATCCAATCGTCGCACATTTGAAAGCTAATGAAAATCGCTAACCTAATCGTCACCTCACAAAACGGCGGCGCAGAACAGGTATTTTTGGATTATACGCGCCTGTTGAAAAAATTAGGACATGATGTTGTGCCAATCGTGAAAAATGACGCACCTTACGCCAATAATCTCTCAAGCCTAAAAAAAATTTCTAATAATTTTGGTTATTACGATTTTTTTGCGATTAAGCAAATCACCAAAATTCTTCGCGAAGAAAATATTCGTGCGATTTTTACTCACGCAGGAAAGGCTACGGTTCTAGCCCGAAAGGCAATTGCCAAAATCAAGAATAAGAAAATTTTTCTAATAGCGATTAATCACAGTACCAACGTTAAGCGTTCGATTGGTGCTGATATTATTCTGTCGGTTAATCGCGAAATTTTTTACAACACGATTGATCGCGGACAGCCAGAAGATCGAAGTTTCGTGATGCACAACGCCGTTGATTTATTCGACGCTATTTCTGAGGTGCCACAGGTAAATTTAGCGCAAAAAGAAAAAATTATTCTCGGAGTAATTGGCCGTCTTGATCCAACAAAAGGTTTTGCTCATGCAATTCGCGCGCTCAAAAAATTGGACGAAAAATTCATTTTGAAAATAGCCGGGTCTGGCCCTTTCGACAATGAATTAAAAAAATTAGTGAAAGAGCTAAGCCTCGAAAATCGAGTCGAATTTTTGGGCTGGATTGAAAAAAAATCATTCTTCAATTCAATCGATATTTTTATTTTTCCGTCTGATGAAGAGCCATTCGGCCTTGTTTTGCTTGAGTCTATGAAATATGGCAAGCCGGCGATTGTGCGCAATGTTGACGGCCCAAGAGAAATTGTTCGTGACGGAATTGATGCTTTAATGTTTAGCGATCCAAATCAAATTCCTGACTTGGTGATGAAGCTCGTGCAAAATGAAAAATTACTTAATCAGCTCGTCGAAAATTCTTTCGAGAGAGTGAAAGAAAAATTCACTTTTAAGAATTTGGAAAAACGTCTTTTTGAAATCGTCGGTAAAATAAATAACTAAACTAGTCACGCTATCCCTGCGAAGGCGGAGATAGAACAAAGAAAGAATACTTAACCTCATGATTATCCTCTTCCTCAAATCAATTTTACTTGGCATCTCAATCGCCATGCCAATTGGGCCGATCTCAACCCTGGTAATAAAAAATTGCTTAACGCGCGGATTTAAAATTGGTTTTGCCACAAGTTTTGGCGCTTCAATCACTGAAGGATTTTACGGATTTGTTGCAACTGGTGGTCTTGCTTTCATCTCAAAATTTCTTACTTCTCACATTTCGGAAGTAAAGCTTATCAGTGGTACAGCCTTGATAATGCTGGCTTGGTACGAAATAAAAACCGCTAAAGACTTCTCCTTCAAAGAAATAAAAATGCATGCACAAGGTTTTTTTAAGACGATGTGTTTCACTTCTTTTCTTACTTTAGGTAGTCCGGTAACAATTATTTTATTCATCGGAGTTTTCGCGACAATGACCGGAACAGTTCTAACCGCAAAAGAAATGGCGGTAACGGTATCGGGAATTTTTGCTGGTTCAGTTTTGTGGGCTTTTATTTTGTGCGGAACGGTTTCAACTAT
>CANNMN010000131.1 GCA_947505885.1 Rickettsiales bacterium | reverse complement strand
GACGAATTTTGATTTGGCGATTGTCAAGCACGTCGTAAGTGTCTGTTTTAACAGTGAGAGAGTATGGCAGTTCTTGATTCAATTTCAAAAAAAGTTTTTCGCGCGTGATCTCGGAAGCGATGAAGCGCATTGGGGCGTCGGTGATTTGATCTTCGTCGTAAATCCATTCCGGATTAAGGCATTTTTCGCTCAAGAAGTTTTTTAATTTTTCTACGCCATCATTGGTTAGGGCTGAGATTGGTAGAATTTCTTCAACCCCAAGATCTGAGAGTTTTGCGAAGCTCTCTAGTAACAAGGATTTTCTCACCGCGTCGGTTTTATTTAACACGACAGTCATCGGTAAATTTTCTTTACGCAGATCGGCAATAATGCGCAGATTTTCTTGATTCATTCCCAAGGTAGCATCAACAACGAAACAAATGTGATCAGCTTCGCGAAGGGCTTGCCATGCCGATTTAACTATGATGCGTTCTAAAATTTTATCTTCTCGCGGAATAAAAATTCCTGGCGTGTCAATCAAAATAATTTGCGTTTCCTTCTCAATAACAATCGCGCGAATCGAGTTGCGCGTTGTCTGAACTTTCGGCGAAACGATAGTAATTTTCTGTCCGAGCAAGGCATTAGTAAGGGTTGATTTACCTGCGTTTGGTGCTCCGACGATGGCGATGGTTCCGTGTTTTTTTGTCATTTTATTTGCTTAGTTCTTGGGCGATCATAAAGGCTAACTCAACGCTTTGTGAAGCGTTGAGGCGAGGGTCGCAATGAGTGTGGTAGCGATCCTGTAGATTAAGCTCAGAAATCATTTGATTGCCACCTAGACATTCGGTTACGTCTTGTCCGGTCATTTCAAAATGCACCCCGCCGGCGTAGGTTCCGAGGCTTTGATGAATGGCGAAGAAGGATTTTATTTCGCTTAAAATATCGTCAAATTTGCGTGTTTTATAATTGGTTGAGGACTTGATTGTATTGCCGTGCATTGGATCACAAGACCAGATTACAGAAGCTCCTGCAGTTTTTACCGCTTCGACTAAAGGCGGTAAAAATTCTTCAACTTTTGCGACGCCCATTCTGGAAATTAAAGTAATACGACCCGCTTCATTTTCTGGATTCAAAACTTCGAGCAGTTTTAACAAATCATTTTTGCTAATTGAGGGTCCAACCTTGAATGCGATTGGATTAGAAATTCCTCGCATAAATTCAACGTGAGCTTCGTTGGGATCGCGGGTGCGATCTCCAATCCAAAGCATGTGTGCACTGAGGTCGTAGAATTTTCTATTGTCTTTGTTTTTCCGCGTAAACGCCTCTTCGTAGTTTAGCAAAAGTGCTTCGTGCGAAGTAAAAAAACTTGCCGTAGTAAGCTGTGGAATCGTTTTCGAATTAAGTCCGCAGGCCTGCATGAAATTCATGTGGTCGTTGATTTTAGAGATCAGCTCTTCGGTATTTTTTTTGCTCGTTAGGCTGTGTGAAAATTCTTCATTCCACTTATTAACTTTTTCTAAATTGCCGTAACCGCCCAGAGCTAAGCAGCGTAAATGATTCAAAGATGCGGCAGAATAAAAGTAAGAATCAATCAAGCGTTGTGGATCAGCTTGGCGCGAATCTTTGTCAAAACCAATTCCATTAACGATGTCGCCGCGATAGGCGGGAAGAGAAATTCCATCGATTGTTTCTGCATCAAGCGATCTTGGTTTGGCGTATTGCCCGGCAACTCGACCGACTTTTACGATTGGTTTTTTAAGGCCGTACATTAAGGCAATCGTCATTTGCATTATTGTGCGAAAAAATCCTTTGAGATTGTCGTGCGAAAATTCTTCAAAACTTTCTGCACAGTCTCCGCCTTGAAGCAAGAAGGCTTCACCGCGTGAAACTTGAGCGAGCTCGGTTTTTAATTTTTCGATTTCATCCGAAGAAACTAATGGTGGAAAACTAAAAAGTTGATTTTCGGCTTTCTTGAGTTGTGCCTGATTTTCGTAAGTTGGTTGCTGTTTGATTGAAAGACTTCTCCAAGAATTTGGAGTCCATTTTTTTGTCATTGGAAGCTTGTGAACTGTTGATTTTAGTGGATTTGGCGGGGATCATCGAGATTCACTTAATCAATGTCAATCGCATGACCAAAAAAATAATTGCCTTCCAAGGCACGTTTGGCGCCAATTCAAACCTCGCTTGTCAGAAATTTTATTCCGATTTGGAAGGGAAATCTTTTCCAAGTTTTTACGATGTTTTTGCTGCGGTTGAAAATGGCGAGGCAGAATTTGGGATGATTCCACTAGAAAATTCTTATGCTGGGCGCGTTTCAGAAATTCACGATTTGTTGCAAAAACATCGGGTCTCGATTGTCGCTGAGCATTTTTTTCCGATTTCGCACAATCTTGCCGCTCTTTCTGACGTGAAGCTTGAAGAGGTGAAAGAGGTTTTGTCTCATCCGCAGGCTTTGCAGCAATGTCAAAATAATTTGCGCAAACTTGGAATGAAAATTACTGAATTTTCAAATACGGCTGAAGCGGCGAAATTTGTGGCTGCAAGTAAGGACAAAACTAAAGCGGCAATTTGCTCAAAAGCCGCAGCGGATTTGTACGGACTTCAAATTCTTGAAGAAAATCTACAAGATTCTGGCAACGACAATGTTACGGTTTTTGTCGTTATTTCTAGAGAAGCGAGATTGGTTGATCAAAAAATAGCCCCAACAATTACTACGCTTTTATTCACTATCCGCAACATCCCTGGTGCTCTCTATAAATCGCTCGGAGGCTTCGCAACAAATGGCGTGAGCATGTTAAAATTAGAAAGTTACATTCCGGGTGGTGTTTCAAAACAAGCGCAATTTTTTATTTCGATCGAAGGTCATCCGCAGCAAAAAAACGTTGCACTAGCCTTAGAAGAGTTAGGATTTTTTTCGCAGAATGTGAAATTACTTGGCGTTTATTATGCGGATAAAGCGCGGTTCTAGAATTCGTAATTGAAAAGCCCAGCACCAGACTTCGCTCGAACTGCGGGTGTTTTAAAAAATAGAAAAATTAAAAATGAGAATAATCACCGGAAAATTTCGCGGCAGAAATTTGCTAAAATCTGATCACCTAAAATCGCTTCGTCCTACAACAGACAAGAATCGCGAGGCTTTATTTAATATTTTATCTTTTGGTAAATTCGACAAGGGATTAGCCAAGGGATTAGCCAAGGGATTAGCCAAGGGATTAGCCGAGGGATTAGCCGAGGGATTAGCCGAGGGATTAGATTTTAAATTAATCGATTCAAAGATTTTAGATCTTTGCTGTGGAAGTGGCTCTATTGGCTTTGAAGCGCTTTCACGTGGGGCAAAATTCATTACTTTTATCGACAATAATCGCGAGCATTTGGAGTTGGTGAAGAAAAATGCCGAGCTGCTGAAAGTCGAAAGCGACTCTGAGATTATTTGCGCTGACGCGAGAAATTTATTAGCAAATAAAAATGAGTTCGATCTTATTTTTCTTGATCCACCTT
>CANNMN010000130.1 GCA_947505885.1 Rickettsiales bacterium | reverse complement strand
TAAAAATAATTCTGACATTGAGTTACCTTGTTAAAAACTTCTCGCCTTTTGCAACTCGATCACGCCAGTAATCGAGAAGATCTTGCATGATTTGCTCAAATTCTATTTCAGGCTTCCAACCAGTATGTTGCTCAAATTTTTTAGTATTTGGAACCTGCAAATCGGCATCAATCGGACGCAATCTTTCTGGATCGGTTTCGATTTTAATTTTGTCTTTCGCAGTCGAAATCGAGATTAGGTGATTCAACATTTCGCGAATTGTGCAGCTGAAAGTTCCGCCGATATTATAATATTCTCCGGCCTTTGGATTCACTGTTACCAACATGTAGTAGGCTTTAACTGCATCACGCACATCAGCAAAAGTTCTAAGCGAATCAAGATTACCAACTTTAATAACTGGCGGAATTATTCCCGCTTCGATCAAAGCGATTTGCTTAGCAAAAGAGCTCTCAGCAAAAACATCGCCACGACGTGGACCGGTGTGAGTAAACATACGCGTTGTCATCACCGTTAAGCCATAAGCTTCAGCGTAATAACGACCAACTAAATCAGTTCCAACTTTTGAAATCGCATAAGGCGAAGCGGGATGAAATGTACATTCTTCATCGATCGGAAGCTTCTCTTTTGGCACGCGACCAAAAACTTCTGACGAAGCACAAACGTGAATTACCGGCTTTAATTCTGGCATTTTGCGCACCGCCTCAAGAACGCGCGCAGTGCCTTGGATATTGGTTTCAAAAGTATCGAGCGGAGATTCAAAACTAGTTTGCGGATAACTTTGTGCTGCAAGATGAAAAATATAATCCGGCTTAGATTTTTTCATCACATCGTGAACAGAAATGTAATCGCGCAAATCACCGTAAAGCAAATGAACGCGATCTTTTTTATTAATGCGCTCAAGCAGGTGAGAAATATTGTCGAGAGGACTGCGCCAGCGACACATGCCATAAATTTCCCAATCGGTATTTTCTAACAAAAAGTCAGTCAAATGAGACCCAACCATTCCGGTAATGCCGGTGATTAATGCGCGTTTAGTCATTAAATTAATTCTTCGTAAATTTTTAGATCTTCCGGCGTGCCGGTTCCGTGCATTTGATCTTCTTTAATGCCAAAAATGCCAATCTTTTTCTTATCCTTTATCAAGTGGTTGTAAACCGGGCAGACGTAATATTCGTGATTAACTTTGTCTCCACCAGAAATCATGTCAAGAGCACCATTAACAAAATCTTTTCCTTTAGAAAATAAATAAATTCCAACAGTTGCGTAATTCGAGATTACTACTTTTTCTTTAACTTCAGTAACAATTCCAGTCTTGTCAATCTTGGCATAAGACCATTTGGTGTGATTATTTGGGAAGGTCATTATCGAGCCATCAAGTTTGCGATTTGCACAATCTTCAATAAAACTTTTGATGCTGACATCGATGATTTGATCGGAGTTAGCGATCAATAAAGGCGCATCATTATTAATGTGTTTGTGCGCACGCAAAACCGTGCAAGCCGCTCCATCAGTGAGACGATCAACTGTTTCGATTATCACATTATATTTTTCGCGCAGCTTTTTGATGTCAGCTTCGCGGCTTTCCATATGCTCCTTTCTCGCAATAATTATGTAGCGCGCATCGCGGTAATTCAGGTTATTTAAAACTCTCTCGATCATTATTTGACCTTTAACCGAGATGAAAGGTTTTGGATCTTTATATCCCACATCAGCGAATCTGCTGCCCATGCCGGCCATTGGGATTACGATATTTATCATTTTGTTTTCGTTTAATTAAAAAATTCGTGCGCCTCTTCAGGGAAGTCGGTGCATAAAAATAAATTTTTTTCCGTGCTCAGAAATTTATATTTCTTCCAAGATTCAAGATGGCTTCTTTTGTGAAGTTCTGGAGAGACGATGCAAACCATCTTTCCCCTCGCCAAATGTGCGCTGATTAGATTATTATCAAACCAATCTTCTTCAAAAGAATCGAGCCAAACGCCATTTGCTTTCTCGTAGAAAGACGGGTCTTTTTCATATTCACTTTGGCGAGTAAAAACATTTTTTACTTCATTGCGCAAATAGCCGAGAGCATCGGGAATCGACATGTCGAAAAGAAAATAATTCTCGATTTTATTTCGCGCCAAAGCCTCTTTGAGTTTAAGCTGCAAGCTATCTGATTTGATGTTCAAAGCGAGAGGTAGGTCTTTGCTATACTCGCCATAAATCTCTAAGAATTTCTGAAAAGAAATAGCGTTTTCATCGGCGATATCGTGAGAAATAAAAAGGTCACCATTATAATCGCGAACATCAGTTTCAGTGCCAAAGCCAAGAGAAAATGATCGTCTCATCGCTTCAATCGTATTTTTTTCTGCCTCTTCTTTCCAATATCCGCGATGACTTAGAATTTTCATGCAGACTTGTATTTATCGCCGAGCACAGATGGAGTTTTTACAACAACGGTTTTGACATTGGTTAATGCTTCAAAAGATGTGCCATTTCCCGGCTCAAGCAAAACGATATCGCCATGATGGTAGATGTTATTATTCATTCGCACCGAGCCATCCAAAATCAAAGTAATTTCGGTGCCGATTTTGTGGACGTGCCAATCTTCTTTGTCTTTCGCTTTGTAGAATTTAACCGCCACTTCAAAATCTTTGCTGTGCAGAATATTTGGATAAAAATCTCCGACAAACCAGCCGCCAATCATGTCACCTAACTTGGCAGTACGAATTGGATTTCGCACCATTTTAGCGTTGCTGTTGCCGCTTTCGATTCCATTAACTGCAGCCTCGACGTTGCCATAGTGAGTGTCGTTAATCGTGCCGATTTCGAGCACAAAGGCATTGCTTTTAATTGCAGCTTCTATTCCCCGAACATTGTCTTCACAGATCAAAACCTCTGCAGGAGAAAGGCCCATTCTTGCGATCGCATTATTGTACATTTCCGGATCAGGCTTGGAATTTTTTACGTCCTGATTTGAAAGGTAGAAATCGAAGTAATGCAAAATTCCTGACTTGGAAAGCATCATCTAGACAGTTTTTCTAATCGAGTTCGAACACGCGGCCAGCTTATCTCCTTCCGCTTTCAACTTCTCCAACATCTCAACATGCGGCTGATGGCAGAATTTCCCGTTGCCGCCGAAATAATGCAAAATCTTGCCGCGCAAATGGGTGAAAGCACACTCTACGCCAGAACTGGCGGCGCGCCTTCTCTTGCAGTTGGAATGGCCAATATTTTCTCCTCTGCTTTCGGCGCGCACATGCTTTCAATGTGGTATCATTTCGCGATAATGTTCGAAGCAATTTTTATTCTAACCACGCTCGACGCCGGCACGAGAGTAGCACGCTTCATGCTTGAAGATTTGCTCAAACACGTGACTTCGCGCAAAATATCTCCGCTCTTTTCGAGCTTTGCGATTGTGGGTGCTTGGGGCTATTTTCTTTACATCGGAGTGATTGATCCAAATGGCGGCGTGAATCTGCTTTGGCCACTTTTTGGAATGTCG
>CANNMN010000129.1 GCA_947505885.1 Rickettsiales bacterium | reverse complement strand
TGATTGGGTCAAGCAGAAAAGCAGCACCTGGAGTTCAGTGTTTGGCGGTTATAAATAATGATGAGATTAATACTTCTCATACTCATTTCCTTTGGTTTCACTTCCTGTGCAATCTTTAAAATACCTTTCAAGAGCACCTTTGCTCCTCTTTCAAATTTCAAAGTTCCACCCGGAACCCCAGCATTTAAATCTGGATATAAGGATGGATGTTCGAGCGTTCTCTATTCTCGTGGTAACATGTTTTATCGCTCACGTTATGAATATCGGTACGACCCAAATATGATTGACAACACCGAGTATAAATTTGGTTATTCAAAGGGTGGAAATTGGTGCTTTACGCATATTGTTGGGATTAGTCCTGATAACGTATTAGGCCCTGGAGATGGGCTTTCTTCTTTGTATCCCAATGGTGCAAATGCAATGTTTGATATGTCTCCAAATAGCATGGATAATGCTTGGGGCGGTATGTTTGGCAGCGGACTTTCTTCTCCGATAGATACCAACTCAACTCCAGGTGGATTAAATGCCATATTTGATGTTTATCAAAAAGGCATTAGTGGTGGTCAAGCTGGTGCAGGAGGTTCTGTATTTGGTAGTAATCCACTTTGGTCTGGCAATAAAGGAGTTGGTTTTATGGGGATTTGGTAAATGTTTTTTCGCTCTCTGCTCATAGCTTTACTTCTTACTTCTTGCTCTACTCCAAACTGGTACAAACCTTACGGATACACGACGTTTAAAAGAATGCCAAAAGGAGGCTCTCCTGGTTTTCGACTTGGCTGGATTCACGGCTGTGAATCTGGTTTAGGATCGCAATTTGGCGGAGGATTATTCATGTATTTTTATACCTGGAGTCGTGATCCAGACATCAGCTCGGTCAACCCCGACATCAATAAAATTAGACTGAGATATAAAAAAGAATTAGCCGCATTGAACTGGAATAATCAAAACGAAATCAAGAAGAATTTTAGCGACTACAATACGATTTTTTGGAATGCTCACGGCTTTTGTCACGCGTCAATTTTAGGTATTTTGCAAATGGCCGAGATGAGGCCAGCGCTTCCAGGTGAAGATCGTTATGATCCTAGTTATGAGCCGATTGGAAAAGTGTGGTCGCTTCATGGCAAGGGCGATACACGTCTTGGCAAAGGAGACTTCTGGTAGCATGAAAATCTTCTGCATCATTCTCTTAATTTTCTCTCTTGCTTCCTGCTCTTCTTACAAGCCAATTTTAGACCAAAACGAAAAATTTTTGGCGAGCAACGAAACAGAAAGGCAAAAAGAAATATCCGTCTGCAAATCTGAAGCTAATGAATATTTAGATAAGTTAAAAACCGAACGCGCTGCACGAGAAGCTAGTCGCAAAGCCTTAATTGGTGGAGTTATTGGCGCTGCAGTTGGCGCATTTTCTGGAAAAAATATAAAATCTACTTTGATCGGAACCGCGATTGGTGCTGGTGCTGGTGCAATAATCGGTGGCCTTTCAGTTGTTGGTGAAGATAAAGTAAAACCCGACGTAATTAAACAGCGCTACATCAGTAATTGCTTGGCGAAGAAAGGTTATTCAGTAATTGGTTGGTATTAACTCACTCTTGTCATCCCTGCGAAGGCGGGGATCTAAGAAAGTTTCCGCGCGTTGTAATTCCTTCTCGATCTCCGCCTTTGCGAGGATTGCTTGGGAGAGATCGGAGTAAATTTACAGCTTTAAACAAAACAAAAAAATGAGCACAGAAAAAGAAAAAAAACCAGAAGGTATTCGCGTTGCAAAACTAATCGCCGCCTCAGGTCGTTGTTCACGTCGTGAAGCTGAAGAGTTGATCGTAGAAGGACGCGTGAAGGTAAATGGCGTGACCATTACAACTCCTGCAACATTCATTACCGATCATTCGGTAAAAATTGACGACAAGTTAATTAGTGCCAAGGGCCCTACGCGTCTATGGATCTTTCACAAGCCTGTTGGTTATTTAACGACAACAAAAGATCCCAACGGACGCAAAACAATTTTCGATTTATTGCCGCGAGATTTACCGCGCGTGATTGGAGTTGGCAGATTAGATTATAACACTGAGGGCTTGCTGTTATTGACTACAGACGGTGCTTTAGCGCGTCATTTAGAATTACCAAAAAACAAATTTGTTCGCGAATATCGCGCGCGAGTTTTTGGTAAAATTGATGAAGAGAGAATAAAAAGATTAGAGCGTGGAGTGACTGTTGATGGCGTTAGATATGGCTCGATCAAGGTTGAAGTAGAAACAGAAAAAGCCTCAAACTCTTGGCTAAAAATTTCTCTAACCGAAGGAAAAAATCGTGAAATCAGAAAAGTGATGGAGCATTTCGGTCTACAGGTTAATAGGCTTATCAGAATTTCTTACGACGAGTTTAAGTTAGGAAGTTTGCCTGTTGGTCAGGTATTGGAAATTAGGAAGGCGGTGGTGAATCAGTTTAAGTTGTAATTTTGTAATAGTGACAAAACCTTATGGATCTCTGACTGCAATGAATGAAGACTGAGCCTAATCATTCCGTTATCTCATCACAGGCTTCGATCCAAAAGGGCTGATCAAGAACCATTTATTCCACAAATTTCGCTAACTTCCCTTTTGCCCAAATCCGAAAACGGTCGATGTAACTAAACACCGCGGGCACAACAATCAGAGTCAAAACAGTCGAAGAAATTAATCCACCAATCACTGCCACGCCAAGCGAGGTGCGTTGTGCAGCTGATTCGCTTAGGCCAATCGCCACCGGCAAAGTTCCAGCAATCAAAGCAAATGAAGTCATTAAAATCGGACGAAGACGCATTTTACCCGCGAGCACCAAAGCTTCAGTTCTTGACTTGCCCTGCTCGATTAAGTGATTAGCAAAATCGACTAACAAAATCGAATTTTTCCCCGAGACAGAAATAAGCATGAAGACCCCGAGCATGGCAAAGATATTTAGCGATTCGCCGGCAAAAAATAGAGAATAAGCCGCGCCACACAAAGCGAGAGGAAGTGCCAATAAAATTGTTAATGGCATGATGAACGATTCATAAAGGCTGGTTAAAATTAAGTAGATAAACAACACCGCCATGCAAATTGCGATGCCCATCGAGCTTTGCATTTCCTGCATATTTTCAGAATCGCCGATGAAGAGGTAGCGAATTCCGGCGGGAATTTTTATATCGCCTTTGTCGCGGAATTTTGTTTCAACATCGCGCATAATATCGCCAAGACCAGCGCCCTTAATGATGCTGGCATTAATTTGAATGTAACGACCGCGATCCATGCGAGTAATGACGGCATCTTCCAAACCTTCTTCCGGAACAGCGACATCAGAAAGTCTGATTAATTTTTGATTAAGATTTGGTACAAACATCGAGCCAAAATTATCGCGAAGATCTCGCTGCTCTGGTTTTAAGCGCACGCGAATATCATATTCCAATCCATCCTGACGTAATTTGGTTGGCGTATAACCCTCAACGTAGCCGCGCAATTCATTACCTAAAATCTGTGGATTTACGCCGTAAATTTTTGCCGCATTATCCTTGATGCGCACACGAAATTCATTGCGTGACGCTTTATTGCTGATGT
>CANNMN010000128.1 GCA_947505885.1 Rickettsiales bacterium | reverse complement strand
TTTCTACCTGAATAGAGTGAGCTAACCGCAAGGAGGTAGCTCTACACGGTAGGAGGGGTGACTGGGGTTAAGTCGTAACAAGGTAGCAGTAGGGGAACCTGCGGCTGGATTACCTCCTTAGAGAACTGAAGTCAGTCTTCGGATTGACTTCCATTAAAGTGACTGTTCACGCAGTCATTCTCAAAAAACAAACGTGGGCGGAGCTATCGTCTTTATTTTTCTTATTTCACAGATTCTCGATCATGTTGAGGCATGGTCTATGATGCTCTAGCGACTCTTCCCAGCACATTCCCATCTCTCTCTTCTTATTGCGATCACCCCTCCCAAACATTCCTTCAAAATCGCTTACTCCTAAATGATTTTGCAACTTTCTAAGAACGCTGTTTGTGATTTTTAGCCCGAAGGCGTCAAAGACTTAAATCGATGTATGAATCTTTATTCTTAGTGCTTGCCACGCAACGCAATATCTGCGCAATTGCGACGACTCCTTAAGAAAACAAAAAACTTACCGGGATATCTGTAAAAGAAGATTTTGTATCCGCAGGACAATCTAAAATTTTTCAGTCACAAAACCAGCGACATTTAATCTAATGGTTATGCATGCAAATTATAGGCGGACTTGCGAAAAATGGAGGGTGGAATGATTTTACAATGCTGTACAAGAATTTTTTTGGATCTTAGTTTTCATACCTCTTTTCCAGAGAGGTCTTCACATTAGCCTGAATGCAACTTAACGATTAATGAAGTTTTTGAATGCAGCTCAAGAACAGCAAGAATCAAATTCGCTTGTAACAACAAAGCCTTGCAATCTAGTCAGAATACAAATTTATCTCACGGGAAAAATAATCTTTTTTTAATTCTAGCGTAATCAAAGCTCCGCAAGAACTACCCCGTAAAATCATGCGGAGGATTAAATTCTGAAGTCCTCTCCGAGATAAACTTTTCGCGTCTCTTCATGTTCAATTATCTCATCTTTCGAGCCAGAAGTTAAGATCATTCCATCATAAACAATGTAAGCACGATCCACGATTGACAAGGTTTCCCGCACATTATGATCAGTGATCAAGACTCCAATTCCGCGATCCTTTAAATGCATCACCATTTGACGAATGTCATTGACTGCGATTGGATCTACGCCTGCAAAAGGTTCGTCTAGCAAGATGAATGAGGGGTTGGTGGCTAATGCTCGAGCAATCTCAACTCTTCTTCTCTCTCCTCCCGAAAGAGCTAATGCAAGCGATTTACGAATGTGATTAATTGAGAATTCCGTCAGCAACTCTTCTAGCTTTTCTTTGCGCTTAATCTCGTTGGCCTCGGTTATTTCAAGAATAGAGTGAATATTTTCTTCAACCGTCATGCCGCGAAAAATCGAAGCTTCTTGTGGCAAATAGCCCAGTCCCAAGCGGGCGCGGTGATACATCGGCATGTGCGTAATGTCGAGCTGGTCGATAAAAATATTTCCAGAATCCGATTTAACCAGACCAACCATCATGTAAAAACAGGTGGTCTTACCCGCGCCATTAGGACCAAGCAAGCCCACAACTTCACCCCGCCCTATTTTTAAGCTTACGTCACGAATTACGGTTTTTTTCCCATAAGATTTTTGTAAATTTGTCGCACTTAATACTTTATTGCTCATATTGCATCTTCGATTTTTTTACTTCGCCAGCATCGCTGCCAAGGATAACCACCACTCTTTTATCTCCTCCGCTGCCGGCAATCGATGTTTCATCTTTCTTACCTAGGAATCGACCTTTTTTTGTTGTTAAATCATAAAGAAATTTATCCCCACTCGCGATTGATGTACCGTTATTTACGATCACATTTTTCTCCAAAACAAAGATATTATTTTGCGGATCATAAAAACCCACATCGCCACTTCCAATAAATTCTTCACTAAAAATTTTAACATTTTCTTTGGCTTCGATTTTTTTGATTTTTGATTTCTTAGAATCTTGTCCGACTTTATCTTCTTCGTAAAACACAGTCATTTTTTGCGCGAGCAAACTACTGTCATTTTTCTCGACCACAACGTTGTTTAAAAAATTTACTTCTTGAGATTTGCGCTTGATGTCGATTATGTCAGACCTTATTCTAGCCGGAGAGCCCTTTATTATTGAGGCTTCACACGCTTTCGAGGTAACTAAATTGAAAATTATGCAGATCGCTAAAAAACGTTTCACCTTCTTTGTTATTGGTTGCGTGGTTATTCTTTTTATTGTGCTTCAAGCCAGTAATAACATAGGCGCAAGTGACGTCACAAGATTTAATCGCGATCTAAAAAACTACAACGCCAAATTGCAAATCTTTGATCGAGACTCGAAACTCGTGGCTAGTTTCAAGATCGCAATCGCTAAAAGCGATGATCAAAAAATGTACGGATTAATGAATCTTGATAATCTTCCCAAAGATCACGGGATGCTTTTTCCATTCAAAGAAACTCAGGTGATTAACATGTGGATGAAGAATACCAAAATTCCACTCGACATAATTTTTATTGATGGCGATGACGAAATTTCTACAATCAAAAGTGATGCTAAGATAAATTCTCTTGAATTAATTTCCTCAGAAAAAGAAGTAAAATATGTTCTTGAGATCAATGCCGGTCTAGCAAAAGAACTTAGGCTGGAGGCAAGACAAAAAGTACAAATTTTAAATTAATGAAAACTATTCAGCTCGAGAGGCCGGAATATTTAAAAATTAATAAAATTTTTGGCCTATTGTTTATTTTTGCTCTACTCACCTCATGCTCTAAAAAAGAAAATGAAAAAACCAACGCTGAAGCTTCTTATGTCGAGGCGATGAAGTTGTTGAAAAAAAAAGATTATTCCGAAGCCGCTACTGAATTTGAGAAAATTGATGATGATTTTCCTTTTTCGAAATGGGCGTTAAAGGCCCAAACCATGGCAACTTATGCACGCTATAAAAACGAAGATTACGTAAAGCTAGTTGCTAATGTTGATGATTTTTTGCGTTTAAATCCATCCAGTGAATACGTGCCTTACATGATCTATATAAAAGGCCTGACTTACTACAATCAAATTACCGATATTGAGCGAGCTCAGGATAATGCTCAGCAAGCTTCTTTTATTTTTCGCGAGCTAATTGCTCGTTTTTCACAAACAGACTATGCTGATGATGCAAAAGGAAAATTATCTTTTATTGATGAACATTTAGCTGGAGCAAAAATGGCGATCGGTCGCTATCAAATCGCATCACGGAATTATGTTGGAGCGGTTATTAGTTTTAACGAAGTTCTGTCTCGTTACCGCTACACCAAGCAAACTCCCGAGGCTTATTTTCGTCTTGTTGAGGTTTATTATAAAATTGGCCTAAGAGAAGAAGGAGAGAAAACCAAACAAAAGTTACAGCAAAAATTCCCAGATGATTATTGGACTAAGATCGCCACAAAAATCATTCCAGATAAATTGCGCCAAACCCAAATTTCCAATGATCCTAACTTGTAAGAATTGGTCGCGTTGTTTACATGATTAATTTGGATTCGCCCTCCATTAACCATGTAAACTTTGTCTCTCATGAAAATTCACAAAAGAACGCGATTAACTCTAACCGATCGGGAAGAGCTTTGGAAATTGCATTGCACTCGCAA
>CANNMN010000127.1 GCA_947505885.1 Rickettsiales bacterium | reverse complement strand
GAATCGGCTTAACTTTTTGACTAAAAAAAATTCTTACGCGACGTAAAATGGGGCTGGTGAGAAGAAAGTTTTTAAATAATTCACTTAAGTTTTTTTTCATTTTTTCTGTTCGCGCGACCTATGAAATGATAAAGTTTTTTTACTTATTGCTATTTTTTCCTGATTCCCACTTTCGCGCTGATGATGCTTTAAGTGAGAGCTCTAAATGCCATCCAGGCAAAAATGTTGATCCCGGAAAATTCTATTCGCAGCGTGCATTTTTTACTAAAAACTCAACGATTTCTTCGAAAGAAATTCCGACATGTTTGGCAATTTTTGGCACTAAAGAAGTTTCAGTAAAACCAGGATGCGTGTTGGTCTCGAGCAAATAAAAATTATCGTCGCCGCCGTCTTTATTATTCAAAATAAAATCAATTCTGCTGACGCCGCGACAACCAACAACAGCGTGACAACGCTCAGCTAAATCCAGAACTTCTGCATATTTTTCGGCACTGATTTCGGCGGGCATGACGTAGTCTGTCATGCCGGCGGTATATTTACATTTGTAATCGTAGAACAAGCCGTGTGGCCTTACCTCGATTGCGCCAAGAGCTTTTCCATCCATCACCGCAACCTGAATTTCTTGCCCGGCTAAATATTTTTCGACGATGACCTCGTCGCCATATTTCCACTCATATTTTGCAAAATCGAATTGCACGTTTGGCAAGATAACTTCAACACCAACTGACGATCCCTCGCTAATTGGCTTAATCACCAAAGGTTTGCCGATGGCGAAAATTTTTTCTTTATTTCGTGTATCTTCTTTATCCACTGCTTCTTTATTCCCTAAGTCTTTATCCCCTGCACCCTTCTTCAAAATTTCATAATGCGGCGATTTTACGCCGACAGTTGTACAAATTTTTCTCGTCAAAACCTTATCCATGCAAATCGCTGAGGCGACAATTCCGGAGTGAGTGTAGGGAATTTGCAGAATATCTAAAATGCCCTGAACTCGGCCATCCTCACCATATTTACCATGCAGTGCATTGAAGACGATGTCGGGCTTTACTTCTTGCAGCTGCGTAAAAATTTCGCGGGAAAAATCGATCTTGGTGGCCTTGTAACCTAACTTGTTAAGCGCTGCAAAAACTGCTTCGCCCGAACGCAAAGAAACTTCCCGCTCTGAATTCCAGCCGCCCATAAGCACGGCGATATGTTTGTTATTTATCATTTTTTTCTGAATCTTTTGAAAGTTCGGTGGCTTTATTGACATCTTCGGCGATCGTATTTGCAGATCTCAATTCTGCGATTACGTACTCACAAAGATCTTCAAATGGCACGCGATTTTTTTCTGATATTTCCACCAATTTCGCGAAAGAATTCATGATTTCTGGAGGAATATTACCATTCCTAGATGTCGCTAACCATTTGCTTTGAAAAGCAAGTGGATGAGAGCCTGTAGCAGGATTTCCAACATAAAGATCGACCGGCGCTTTCTGTCCACCAAAATCACAATTTGCGGTAAATTTTTTGACCATATTTCAATCTTATTTAGTTGCTTACTTTTTAGGGTGATCGTTAGAGAATTTTTTAAAATCATCTGGGGTTTTTAGCTTTTTAGCAGCACTTTCCAGAGTTGGATCTCCAGTTACGGCTGTTTCTGCACTTGTAACATTAGTTAAAATCTCCTTCATCGCCTTTTCTTTGGCTTCGCCGCTTTTGATTTGGGAACCTAATTGACTCGCTGCACGTGTTGCTTCTTGCCAAGCTTTATATTGAGGATCGTTTTGAAGCTGTTGTGTTGCTTCTATCGTTTTGGCGCGAGTTTCTTGTAATTTCTGCGACGGACGAATGCGGCCAAGACCTTCCTTCTTAGCTAGCTGATTACTTTTATCGCTTAATGCTCTGATATTGGCTTTGCCTTGATTTACAAAGCCACTATTCCGATCTACAACGCTCATTGCCTGTTCTCGACCAAGTTCCAATTCACGAGTATGTTCCTTATTAGCTTCAATTCCGGAATTCATTTGCTCTTTCAGCCCTTTCGCGACAGTACTGAACGTTTTCCCTTTTGCATTAGCTGGGATATTTAGAGCGGGAATCTTTCCTCTTTCTTTAATTTCTGCAGTACGATCGTTTAGCGCGCGACTATCTTCTGTATTTCTAAATCCTTCGGTGAGTCCCCATCCCCCTAATTCGCTGATTGATCCCTCGTTTATTAACTCCTCTCTCGCCCTTTTGCGATCTTTGTCGATATAGAATGTGTTTAATATTTCATTAGCTGGGTTAGCATCAATTCCTGTTGTCACTTTAATTGCCGCTGCTACGCCAGCGTTCAATCCTGTTAGAGTTGAGTAAGCAGCTTCATTTACAAATCCTGGTTCATTTTTCGAATTGAGTCCCCAAGAATAGGGATCCGGAATCTTCGGAAGACTTACAAGTGATCGCCCTTCATAAATTTGTCCGGCAACACTTCTGCTAACTTGCATCTCACCACTATTCTGTTTATCTAAGTGTTTTTTTCTTTCTTCTTGAGTTGAATTTTTCATCAGTGACTTGAGCTCATTTGTAGATAATTTTCCGGTCTCGCCAGCTGCTTGTTCTGCTGCAGATTTGCCAAATGTTCCTCGGTTACGAAAAGCGTTTTTTAATGCTCCAGGCACATCTCTGGCTCCGCCGATTTTTGCACCTTTGCTGTTTAATATTTTGTCGGCTTCTTTACCTGTTATTCCTTTACCTGCTAAATAATCTTTTTGTCCTTCTTTTGCCACTTTCGCAGATCCCGCATCTGAACTATCTCCAGTCTTCGACCTATATTCGCTTGCAGCCACCTTACCTGCAGCAATCGCACCTCTGGAATTGGCGGCGTCTGAAGCATCTTTTTCAGTGACCTTCGCACGTCTAGCGTCAGCAGCCTCTCCATGATCGAAGAGTTTGTCATCGATCTTATTAAGTGCTCTGCCAACCGTGTTGCTGTAAACTCCACTAGCAATCGTATCGACAGTGGCGCCTTTAATGTCGCTAGCCATCTTAGAAATTCCTGCGCCCATTGAACTAGCTTTGAGACCACCAGAAATACTCGCAGCCATATCCGTCATAAAGCCTATAAATTGCTGCATCAGCGATGAGATTACCCAGATAAATAAAATCGTGAAGATCGAAGGAATTCCTTCTGGATTACCAATAGCGCCGACTTCTGAATTGGGGTTAGTGCGCGGCGGCATTGCAGCTATAGTCCAAAAGGACATCAAGGAAATTCTGGTAATACCAAGATTCATTACCCAGACCTCATCCCAACAAACCTTGTAGCCAAGAGACATTTTGATCACTTCATACATCAACATGTTGAAGAAGGCCAAGGTGATAAGGAGAAAAATTTGTTGCAGCGAAAAGCCAATCAATTGCTTCAGCCAATTATCAAACATATCTTTGGTTTGATTGAAAAGCAGGAAGACAAAGAAGATTGGGCCAACCACAAACATGATTGAGATGAAAACCTGCGCAGTGAGGTAAAGCAGAACGGCATTTGAAACTGCGTAAACGTAGTGCATAAAGCTCCACAAGATTATCAGGCAATAAGCCCAACCAAAAATGCTCGCGAAGAACAATGCATAAATTTTCTTCTGAACCGCAGATGAGAAGAATAAGTT
>CANNMN010000126.1 GCA_947505885.1 Rickettsiales bacterium | reverse complement strand
TGAGATCTTCACAAACTCTTCCACATCAAGGCTGGCTTTGCCCACAAGTAATCCGTCAACGCCAGCGGCTGTTAAAATTTCTGCCGAATTTTGCGAAGTTACCGAACCGCCGTAAAGTGTGAAAGATTTCGTTGCGACGGTTTTCTTGATAAAATCCATCATCTCGGAGATCTCCGCTATGGTTGGAATAGCGCCTGTTCCAATTGACCAAATCGGCTCGTAGGCAATCACTAATTTTGTAAAAATTACGTCTTGCGGAATTGAGCCAAGCAACTGTTTGCGCACAAATTCTAAATGCTCGCCGCCGTCTCTGACTTCCTTATTTTCTCCTACGCAAATGATCGGAATTAATTCTTCCGCAAGTGCGGCGCGAATTTTTTTTGCAACAATTTCATCGCTTTCAAAATGATTGGCGCGTCTTTCGGAGTGGCCCAAGATTACGTACTGGCAACCAACTTTTTTTAACATTGAAGCACTAACATCGCCGGTAAAAGATCCGCTTTTTTCGAAATGACAATCCTGTCCTCCAAGCTTGATTGGACGGGCGTTAACGATGACTTCATTTAATTCTTCTGCAGAAAAATCTTCAATTTTTCTACCGTCTTTTTGCGCCATTTTTTCTAGAAGTTGGAATCCATCTTCCATTAGTTCTGAATCAAGATAATCGAGTAAAATCGAAGGTGGACAAAGCACCATCTCAACATCTTTTAGCTGCTCATATTTTGCAGAGTAATGGTGAAAAAAACTGTCGAGCCAAGTATCGGCTTCGTCAAAATCATGATTCATTTTCCAGTTCGCCGCGATGATTTTCATGAGTTGTGAATTAAATGTTCAAGCTCTTCACCAAACATTTGGTAACGCCACTTGGTGATAGTTTCTTTGAGATTTGCTTTTTCGCAAACGGCTTTTTTTAGCTCAGAATTGGTGAGTAAAAATTGTTCACGAAAATTTTCCTGCGTTGAAATTTTTGAGATCAGCGCCTTTGCCTTATTGATGGTTATTTTTTGCTGATCGCTAACCGGAATATTTTCTTTTCTTTTTGGCAGCTCTTCTTGGTTAGTTAAAATTTTTGTGACCTCGGCAATCATTTCTTTGGTAAATTTTTTACCCAAATCTTTCGCCGCGAATTCTTCTGCAACCAACATTTCAATGCGCTCATCGCGCAAGAGATGCTGCCTCGGAACATCAAGTCTTTGCGCCCACTGTTCGCGCCAAGAAATTAAATTTTCAATTTGGAAAATTTGCTTCTGACTTTTGTGACGCAAAGAAAATTTCTTCAAAAGATTTTCTTCTGAATGCGTGAGCAATTTTTGTGTAAAAATCTCCATCTCTTCCGCATACCAATCACGACGATTTTTTTTGCTCAAAATGGCCGAGAGTTTTTCATAAATTTCTTCGAGAAAAAATACGTCAAGAAAGGCGTATTTTATTTGCCCAGAACTAAGTGGACGACGCTGCCAATCGCTTCTTTGCTGATTTTTATTTAACTGTCTTTTGAATAAAATTTCGACCAATCCTGAGTAGCCGATGTTAAAACCAAGCCCACAAAAACTCGCAAGAATTTGCGTGTCTACAATGCCGCGAGGAATTAATTTGGATTGGCGATTAAAAATCTGCAAATCCTGAGCTGGCGAATGCAGGATTTTAATAATTTTTTCGTCAGCAATGATTGCTAAGAAGCCCTTTAGATCAAGGTCAATGAGGCAATCGATAATGAAAGATTCTTTAATTCCGGTAGAATTTTTTACCGCCACTTGGACGATGGAAAGAATTGGATAGTAAGTAGTTTGACGCGTAAATTCGGTGTCTAACGCGACTAATTTTCTTTCATTAATTAGCGCAACAACTCGGTCTAGCTCTGGCTGTGAAGTGATGTAGGAATTATTTTTTTCGCTCACTGATTCTCGGCCCCTCTGAGTAAATTGGGTTGAGATCTGTTGAAATTTCACCGCGGCGAAATTTTTCCAAACCGAATGAAGCGATCGAAGCGATTTCAAAATTTTTGACTTCATCAGAATTTATTAAAATTAAAGGAAGGTTGGTTGCTAGCTTGAGAGTCCGCGCCACAGTAAGTCCTATGCGCGTTCCGGTAAAACTACCTGGGCCTTTTGTGGCAACGATCAAGTCTAAATCTTGGTACCAAATTTTTTGCTCACACAAAATTTTTTCAATCTCGGTAATTAGCAATTCAGCTTGTCTTCCACTTTCATAAATTGAGCTTTGGGTGAGAATTTTTTCTTCACTTAATAAGGCCACAAAGAGGTTGGAACCAGCGGTATCAAAGGCTAGAATTAACACTGATTAAAAAAAATATTTAAAAGCAACCCAGTCATTACGAAGGGAAAAGTGGAGCGAAAATCTAGTTTGTGTCGAGATGGATTAGTGCGCCACAATCGCAATGACGAGAAGAAAATTGATGGTTAGTTAATGACGTTTTTAATGCTTGGTACGTCGAGCGAAAAATTTGGAATCGTGACTTCGAAAACATCGTCATCATTGATTTTTTTCATATGATATTTTCCCATCATAATGCCTGATGGGTAACGTAAATGCACCCCACTGGAATATTGGTAAGTACCTCCCGAAGCAATCACTGGCTGATCTCCGACCACGCCTTCACCATTGACTTCTTGCACAGCTCCCTTCTCGTCAATGATGCGCCAATAACGACTTAGTAACTGCACGGCATTATCTCTCCCGTTGTCAATTCTAACGTGGTAAGCCCAGACAAAAAGATCTCCGATAAGACTAGATTTGCTATCGAGAAATTCTGGCCAAACCGTTACGCTAATATTGTCGGTTGAGACGGAATAAGATTTGTTAGTCAATCCTTGAGAGAAAATTATCTCCTCTTCAAGCGACTTATTAGATTTAGAGAGTAAGGTCATTTTAAAATTTAATTACACATCTTGAGGCTTAAACTCTTGATGGTCCTCGATGCTTTACACCAAGGATGGCGAATTGTGAAGGCGACGTTTTGACTACATTCTGTCTGTCATGTCAACAACACGAATCAACTCCTTCAAGTCTATTACTCCGGCGCTAACTTTAAGTAAGCCATCTTCAACCATTGATACAAACCCGTGACTCAAAGCGTAGGCCGAAATTTCTTTGCGACTCGCACTTCTCGCTACTAAATCATCAAGCTCGCGATCAAATGAAAGAATTTCGGCGACAACAACTCGTCCTTTATAGCCATTGGTGCATTTCTCACAGCCAACCGCTCTGAAGAGCTTAGTTAGAGATGCGTATTTAGGGCCAAGCAACTTTTTTTCGAGATCGGTAATTGGCCCTTCTTTTTTACAATGAACGCAAAGTTTACGCGCAAGACGTTGTGCGGCAACACCAATCAAGGCTCCGGCCATTAGATAATTTGGAACGCCAATATTCATTAAGCGTGGAATCGCGCCGATCGCATCATTTGTGTGTAGAGAAGAGTAAACTTGGTGACCAGTCATCGCCGCCTGAATCGCGGTAATCGCAGTGTCTTTATCACGAATTTCACCGACAAGAATGATGTCGGGATCTTGACGAAGAATGGCTTTAATCCCGGTAGCAAAATCCATCCCGACCTCATTACGAATATTCGACTGACGGATCATTGGAATATGGTACTCAACCGGATCTTCGAGCGTCATGATATTCTTATCAATCGAGTTGATGTAACTGAGAACCGTGTAGAGA
>CANNMN010000125.1 GCA_947505885.1 Rickettsiales bacterium | reverse complement strand
CGCCGCTCTTTTTGCCATTTCCGCAAAGGCTAAAAGTAACGATTTAAATACACGGACTTGTAGCTCAGTTGGTAGAGCAGCTGACTCTTACTCAGTAGGTCGGCGGTTCGAATCCGCCCAAGTCCACCATCCATATTCTTGGGGATGTGGCTTTCATGTCTTTACGCGGTCAAAGCAAGTCCCTATCTGTAATGGTGCGACAGAGATAAAACGGACAAAAGCAGATATTATTATTCTTATAAACTACTCCACATTTTGACTTATAACATTCAACCTAGCGCCTTTATCCAAGGCCTTGCTGTAAATTGTATTGTCAAATTGTGCGCAGGAGTTTGAGAAAACTGAAACCATCGGAACTATCAGAATCGAGCCAATGGCGTCAATCACGCACATGGAGTATTCCGAAGTTGGTCTCAGTGTTGAATTGCCAATAATTTTTTTGATTTTGAATTCGTGGTTTGCGTAACCGTCTTTGATGTAAAGAATTACATAATCTTTACTTGGCCTGATTCTTGTTATTACTGGTGTTTTACCAACCTTCTCACCATCCACATAAACATCGGCGCCATCGGGGATAGATTTAAAATTAACCTCAACATCATTCTTGTTAAAGATCATCGCGCAAGAACTGGAGAAAAGCATCACCAGAACCAAAGAAAACTTTAAAATATTATTCATGTCTCAGCCGGTTTTTTGTTATCAAAGAGCCCCATTTTTAGGCATTAGTTAGAGACCAAGCCATGAGGCAAATTTCTTTGAAAAAGTAATCGTAAAACAACATAATCAAAATCAAATATCTGACTTGCCCTTGAAAGCGGCTATTTTTTAGTGGATTACTTTTATTTGAGAAATTGACAAGTCACTTACTGCTGAGCAGCTGCACTGTGAGTAATATTATAGAGAAGAAGTAAGGATAGACGAAGCTTGCATGGCAAAACTAAATGAGAATCTCGATAAGGCGGTTGATTCACATAAACAGCGTCAAAGGTCTAAATAAGCAAAAGATTAACCTTGAGCTTTAATTATGCTCTCGATCATATGTCGAATTAAGTCGTTATTTTCGACATATCAACCACACATATTTATCGCATAAACATATGACTCACCGCATTACTCCCAATAATGCTCTGGAAGATTTGCCGCCAAAAATTGACCTTGAAAATCCAGAATTGCTCAAGGCTAGCATCAAAGCCAATCGTCTACTTGCGGAGCTAAAGGGATATTGTCAAACACTGCCCAATCCTCTGCTTTTGATAAACACCGTTGTTTTACAAGAAAGTAAAGATAGCTCGGAAATTGAAAACATCGTCACTACTCAAGATGAGCTTTATCAAGCGGCGGCTTCAATTGATAGCGCCTCAGCACCATCTTCAAATACTAGAGAAGTTTTATCGTATCGCGAAGCTTTGTATTCGGGATTGGAATTAATGCAGAGTCGCGGCCTGACCACCAACACAATGATATCAATCATGCAGAAGTTAAAAAATTCTTCTGCATCAGTTAGAAAAATTACTGGCACAAAGCTTGCAAATCCACTTACGGGCGAAGTTATCTACACTCCGCCTGAAGGTGAAATACTGATTCGTAACAAGCTTTCATCATTAGAAAAATTCATCAATGACGACCAAGATAATATCGACCCCTTGATAAAAATGGCGTTGATGCATTATCAGTTTGAAGCGATTCACCCGTTTGAAGATGGCAACGGTAGAACTGGCAGAATTTTGAACGTATTATTTTTGGTTCACCAAGATTTACTCACAATCCCGGTGCTGTTTTTAAGCTCATTTATCATCAAGCATAAAAACGAGTATTATCGATTGCTGCGCGAAGTGACCGAGAAGCAGAACTGGCACGATTGGATTTTATACATGCTTTTCGCTATCGCCGAAACTTCTGCGCTAACTTTAAGGAAAATTTCTGAAATCCAAAAGTTAAAAGAAGAGCTAATCCCCTTGGTAAAAGATACTCTAAAAGATTCTTACAGCAGAGACTTGTTGGAGCTGATTTTTAGCTATCCTTACGTTAAAATTAAGGCGCTAGAGCAAAATGGAATTGCCAAAAGACAAACTGCTTCAGCCTATTTACAAAAGCTTGCCAAGGCAGATATTCTTCGTCCGATTAAGGTCGGGAAAGAATATTACTACATCAACCATCGCTTGATGAAAATCATTTCTGAAAATGAGAATTCTAAATAATTGAAAACGTTAAGAATTTTTAGAACAGAGTAAAACTCTAATGAAAATAGCGAATTACCGCGAATGACTCTCGGGGCACTTCGTTACAAATTTTGACAATAAAAAGGCTGCAAAGCCTTGATTTTATTGTTGCCACAATTTCTGGTTGATTGCAGATTCTTACAAAATTCACTCAATCGCAACAAGGCTTCAGACAAATTAGCCTCCTTAAAAAACCCTCAAATTGAACACTCTTGGAACACTAAAATACAAAAAACTGCTAATTAACGCAGAAGGTTTTTGTTCCTCATTTTTTTATTCATGCATCTAAGTTTCGAAGTACTAATCGTTGGTTTAATTCTAAGTGCCGACTCTTTTTCTGCTGCGGTTGCAATGGGGCTTCGACCATTTTCCAAAAAGGATGCAATTAAATTTGCTGCTTCATCAGGGATAGCGGAAGCCTTGTTTGCTTTAATCGGTGCAATGGCGGGAGCGCACTTGATTAGCAAGTTGAAATCGATTGACCATTGGATTGCATTTGCACTGCTTGCCGGGGTTGCTCTTCACATGGCTTACGAAGGTGTTAGTGATTTGCTTAGCAAAGAGGCAAAAATAGAAAAATTAGATTTTCACAGCTTCACCAAAGTTTTAATCGTCTCTTTTGCAACAAGTCTAGATGCCTTTGGGGTTGGAATAGGACTGGGCGTAGCAGAAAAACCCATCCTTTCCTACATTATCTCAATTGGGTTTTGGGCGTTTATTTCAACGATTGCTGGTCTTTATTTAGCCAGAAAACTTTCCAAAAAATCTGGCCCAATTGTTACTTTGTTGGGGTCGATTGTTTTAGGAATAATGGCGTTTCAAATGTTAAAGATTTGATTTTTTGTCAGCCGAGATCGCTAAAATTCGCAAACAATTCTCGCTTTTTTCTGATACTTCAAAATCGATCAATTTTCTTATCAAAAGCGGAATGCTGGCTCAAATAATTGCCTTTATTCTTAATGAGGCTTTTTAGAAGAATTTTTTGGACCGCTGAAATGTTGGTCTCAACCCCCAATTAAGATCTGCCACATCATTTCTGAGTGCTAACCTAACTAGTAATTCGGCCGTAAAACCTGCGATAATCTCACCAACATTTTATCTAAACCATCTCTTGTCGACTTAATCATCTCAAGGGTTACTTGCACCTCTCCATCGCCATTTGGATTTTGGATCGAAGTGCGTTTTGCCGCGGCATTCAACAACTTATCAGAATAATCTGTCATCGGAGTGAGCGCAAATTCAGAGTCGCTTTTTTTCATTTCCGCGCGCAGTAAATTTAATTTATTTTCCACTCTTTCGCATCTTGGAACAGTATGCGAATTCCAGGCTTGCTCTGCGCAAAGCCAAACTTCTCTTTGATATTCTTGAGCCAGAACAAATCTTTGTTTCATAATATCAATCAACTGAGCTTTGTCTTCAGCTTTATTTAGTCCGAACTGTTGCCAAAATTTGTTATATTCTTCTCTGCTCACCGGACCAGATCCGGTTGCAATTTGTTGCACCACTGAATTCAAAGCAGATGTGTTTATATCTT
>CANNMN010000124.1 GCA_947505885.1 Rickettsiales bacterium | reverse complement strand
GATTTCGCATATTACTCCTGAAGGGTTTAATCCCGAGAGGCGAGCTATGTCTACTGCGGCTTCGGTATGTCCTGCGCGTACAAGCACACCGCCTTTTTCAGCTTTGAGTGGAAAGATGTGTCCAGGGCTAACGAGAGACTCTTTGCCTTTTTTTTCGTCAATGGCATCGCGAATTGTTTTAGCGCGGTCGAAGGCGGAAATGCCGGTAGAAATTCCTTCACGCGCTTCGATTGAAACGGTGAAAGCAGTTTGATGGCGGGATTGATTGTTTAGAGACATTAAGGGCAATTCAAGCTTGCTAACCCTTTCCTCTGTTAGTGTTAAACAAATTAAACCACGACCATACTTGGCCATGAAATTAACTTCTTGGTCGCCGCACATTTCTGCGGGAATTACTAAGTCACCTTCATTTTCACGTCCTTCATCATCGACCAAAATGAAAATTTTTCCGGCTCTGGCTTCGGCGATGATTTCAGAGATGGAGGCGAGGGCAGAATTTTTAAGCATTTTTTAATAAGTTTAAAATTTCTTGAATTCCCACGCGGGAAAGAATCCAAGAAAGTTAATATTTAGCGCAAAACGTAGCGCGCAATTACGTCGATTTCTAAATTTATAAAATCGTTCACGGCCGAGTCTTTAAAAGCCGTGTTGGCGATTGTGTGAGGAATTAAATTTACGCTGAAGGAATTTTTCTCTACTTCATTCACAGTAAGTGAAGCGCCGTTTAGTGTTACCGAGCCTTTCTCGGCGATAAATTTTATTAACTCTTTTTTAGTTGAAAAAGTGAATTTCTTAGAATCTTTAATCGGCTGAATTGCTAGGATTTTTGCAGTTCCATCGACATGTCCTAAAACCATGTGACCACCAAGTTCATCGCCAGCGCGTAAAGCGAATTCGAGATTAATTTCTTCGCCAATTTTCCAATTTTCTAAAGTTGTTTTTTCACAAGTTTCCTTCGAAGCCTGAAAAGAAAGCAGAGATTTTTTTTGCTCAATCAAAGTTAAACAAATGCCGTTGCATGCAATAGAACAGCCAATCACGAGCTTGCGATTTATTTTTCCGACGACGGAAATTTTGAGTAGTAAATCTTTTTTAGGATTTTTTTTGAGTTCAGAAATTTTTCCAAGATGCGTAATTATTCCGGTGAACATTTTTTATTTTTTTTCCTCTCCTTTCGCCATTTCTTCTGAAATGAGTTTTCTAATTTTTTTAATCGTCGCCTCTTCTATTTGTCTGATGCGTTCGCGTGAGACTTTGTGGATTTGGCTTAGTTCTTCAAGAGTCAGTTGATCTTCAGACATTTGACGCTTGAACAAAATATCTTTTTCGCGCTCGTTTAATTTTTCGAAGGCTCGGTGAAAAAGAGATTCGCGCTGCCATTTCTCCTGATTTTTAATAGCAATTTCTTCCTGAGTTTCTTGATTCGCTTCCATTAAATCGACAACTTCAATTGAGTCGCCCTCGTCACCGATTTGTTTATTTAAAGAAGAGTCAGATTGTGAAAGGCGTGAATCCATTTCTAAAACTTCTTTGTTTGAAACGTTGAGAATTTCCGCGACATGTTCGATCTGCGAAGGATTCAGAGCCGATTCTCCAGAGTAAATTCCGAGTTTCTTTTTGATTTTGTGGAGATTGAAAAAGAGTTTTTTTTGTGCGGCGGTCGTGCCGATTTTTACCAAAGACCAAGAACGTAAAATATGATCCTGCATGAAGGCGCGGATCCACCACATTGAGTAAGTAGAAAAACGAAAACCCTTGTGGGGATCAAATTTTTTTGTGGCATGAATTAAGCCGAGATTGCCTTCAGCGATTAGGTCGGTTATCGGCAGTCCATAATTACGATACTTGCTCGCCATTTTTACGACGAGGCGCAAATGACTTTGAATCAACATTCTTGCCGCTTCCTTATCTCCAGTTCTAGCAAAGCGAATGGCGTAAGTTTTTTCTTCTTCTGCTGTTAAGAGCGGAAATTTTTGAATTTCGTGAATATAGTGAAGGAGAGATCCTCCACCAGATTTACTTAAATTTTTTTGCTTCGTCATTAATCAAAGATTCTAAATTGTTCGCCTTCGAAGCGGTTTTATCTAAGGAGAAAGTGATTTCAGGCACAGAGCGCAAGGTAATTTTCTTAGCTAATTGATAACGAAAATGTGGCGCAGATTCGTTTAGTTTTTTAATGATTTTTTCGTGCATTTCTTCATTACCAAAAATGTCGACAAAGATGCGAACGACCTTTGCATCTGGACTGACATCGGCTTCAAGAACGGTTATTAAACTTCCTGGAATAGTTAAAATATCTGCGCGCAGAAAAATTTCTGACATCACGCGCTTAATGTTTTCACCAATTTGGAGTTGTCGCTGAGACTTGGCTTGAGATTTCATTTTATTACTTGATTTGAGTTATTTTGCAGCGAGTTAACGATTGCGGTTTGTTACTCTGAGTTTGTTGAAGAGTGGATTTTGGGTTAGAATTTTTTGTACTGCTGCACGCCCTTTAATAAGATATTAAAAGTGCAAAGTTTAATTGATTGTGGATTCAGTAAATCTGAGCTGCGCACAGAAGCAGTGAGCATTTTGCGTTCATTTTCTGTGTAAGACAAAAATTGATAATCGCTTTTATTGTAAGGATGGTCGGCGAAATACATTTCGGTTTCAAGGCGGCCAAATTTTGAATGGTAGATGTTCATGTTGATGTGGGCAGCGCGGCCAGGAGAGCTTCCTGGCATGATGGTGATGAAGTGATAATTTCCGAGATTATCGGTGATTGCGCGGCCAGACATATTAAAATATTTGTCGATATATTCGCTGTTTGGCTCGAGCAAAGTATGGTATTTTCCAGCGGCATTAGTTTGCCAAATTTCAATTACGGCATTGTCGATTGGCACACCGAAAGAATCAGAAACAGTGCCTTGCAAAAAAATTACCTCCCCGAAAGCTCGGTAAAATGCTCCGGTTTTTTTAGCGAGATTGTTAGTGCTGGCAAAGCTATCTGGCATTGACAGATCGGCAGAGAAAAAACGAGAAGGAGTTGAGGTTTTTGGATTAAAAATTGACGGAGATTCTTTAGAAAAATCATTCACAACATTGCCACGAACATCAGTAAATTCTTCCGGCGCAGTGGATTTAATTTCTTCGTTGGAGTAGGTTTCGTCGCCAATATTTTTCATTTCTGCAGCGAAGGAAGTGAGAGGAAGAAGCAAGAATAAGATTAAGAAAATTAGTTTTGGCATATTTGTTTTTTTCGCGTCATGGCTGCATAGACGAGGATTTGGAGGGTCTTGTCTTTTTTTTCTACGCAGGGATGGTTGCGATACTTTTTTATTTTATACTTTTGGTAAGGTTACGCCGGTTTGTCCCATGTATTTACCTGCGCGCATGTCGTAAGAAATTTCGCAAGGTTGATCGCCTTTAAAAAACAAGAATTGGCAGGCTCCTTCGAAGGCGTAAATTTTTGCTGGGAGCGGAGTTGTGTTAGAAAATTCTAAAGTGACGTGACCTTCCCATCCTGGTTCTAGCGGGGTTACATTAACGATAATTCCGCAACGAGCGTAAGTTGATTTGCCAACGCAAACCACTAATACATCTTTTGGAATGCGAAAATATTCTACTGTGCGCGCTAGAGCAAAGCTATTTGGTGGAATTATGCAAACGTCAGTTGTGCGATTTACAAAACTAGTTTCACAGAAATTTTTTGGATCAACTACAGCCGAATCAATGTTGGTAAAAATCTTGAATTCGTTGGAAACGCGAGCATCGTAGCCGTAAGAAGAATTACCATAAGAGATTATTTTT
>CANNMN010000123.1 GCA_947505885.1 Rickettsiales bacterium | reverse complement strand
TCTTAAAAGAGGATGTGACTTAAAATAATTACTCAAAAGCTTTATTTCTGAGCAAGCGAAAATTCAAAAATCGTAATCACTAAAGCCCGAGATAAATCAAAAATCAAAATTTATGAAAAATCACAAACCGGTTTTGCTGTGCATTTTAGATGGCTGGGGCATTGGTGATGATGACGATTCTAACAATGCAATTGCTCGCGCAAAAACACCGAATTACAAAAGATTTTTAGCGACTTACCCGAACTCACAGCTTGAAACTTCTGGTCTCGCTGTTGGCTTACCTTCGGGCCAAATGGGAAATTCAGAAGTCGGCCACATGACGATTGGCGCGGGTCGCG
This sequence comes from Rickettsiales bacterium, assembly GCA_947505885.1. GTDB lineage: Bacteria > Pseudomonadota > Alphaproteobacteria > Rickettsiales > UBA1997 > UBA2645. The sequence continues at coordinate 3,475 of CANNMN010000123.1, read as the reverse complement.
TGATCTTTCAAGATTTGCCACGAATTAATAATGCGATTACCGACGGCTCTCTGGCGCAAAATCTGCAATTACAAAAAATAATCGCCAAGAACAAAACTTGTCACTTGATGGGCTTACTTTCTGATGGCGGCGTGCACTCACACATTGATCAGATTATTTTTCTCGCCGAATTTTTAGCAAAAAATGGTGTAAAAGTTTTGCTTCACGCATTTTTAGATGGCCGCGATGTTTCGCAAAAAAGTGCGATTGGATATTTAGAACAATGTAAGAATATTGAAATTGTAACAGTCTCTGGACGCTACTACGCGATGGATCGCGACAATAAACATGATCGAATTGAACTTGCGACTAATGCAATAATTTCTGCTGAGGGTGAAAAATTCTCCGATGCAATTTCTGCAGTAAAAAATTCTTACGAAAAAAATATTACGGACGAATTCATAAAACCTTGCGTGATTGGCTCTTACTGTGGAATCGAAGAAGGAGACGCCCTGCTCTTCTGTAATTTTCGCGCTGATCGAGCTCGCCAAATTTCTGAAAAACTTTTTGAGAAAGTAAAATTTTCTCACGCATTTGCCCTCACTGAATATTCTGAAAAATTAAATAACTTTTACGAAATTTTATTTCCGTCAGTTGAAGTAAAAAATTCTCTTCCCGAAATTTTATCCGCTCGTGGCCTTAAACAACTAAGGATTGCTGAGACTGAAAAATATGCGCACGTAACTTTTTTCTTTTCCTGCGGACAAGAAAATGAATTCCCTGGCGAAGAAAGAATTTTAATAAAATCACCAGCGGTTGCGACTTACGATTTGCAACCAGAAATGTCTTCTAGCGAGGTTGGCGAAAAATTACGCGCAGCAATCGAGTCAGAAAAATTTGATTTTATTGTCGTCAACTACGCCAATCCAGACATGGTCGGACACAGTGGATTGCTTGATCCTTCAATCAAAGCCGTTGAAGCAATCGATGCACAACTTGCACAACTTGAAAAAATTATTTTGGAAAAAAATGGTTTGATGCTAATCTCGGCAGACCACGGAAATATTGAATGCATGCTTGATGCACAACATCAACCCCACACTTCGCACACAACAAATCCCGTGCCCCTTATTCTAGTCGGAAATAATGTGAGTGGCTTAAAACTCAGCAATGGCAGCTTATGCGACATCGCGCCAACTATTCTACATCTGATGAAAATTGTTCAGCCGCAAGAGATGAATGGGAAGAATTTAATACCTTAGATCACGTCCAAAATGATTATTAGATCAGGGCCAACCTGATACAAAATAATAAAAAATTTATGAAATTTATTGTTTACCTGATCGCATTAATAGGACTATCTTGAGAATGCTTCAGCTAGTACAATCACAGCATTAAGAATGCTTCTGAATTGACTCCAACTTACAATCCATAAATCATGAAAATTTATAAAATATTCTTCAGCTTATTTTTGTTTTTCTGCTTAAGCCAAGAAAGCTTTGCCGATGTTAGCGCAAGGAATGCTTATCAATTTTCTTTTAACGGAATTGATGGAAAAAAAATCGATTTGTTAGATTATCGCGGCAAGTTAATTTTGGTTGTAAACACCGCTTCAAAATGTGGATTTACGCCTCAATATAAAGGTTTGCAGAGCCTTTATGAAAAATATAAAAGTCGCGGCTTAATAGTAATTGGCGTGCCCTCAAATGATTTCGGCAATCAAGAATTTGGAGAGTTGCAGCAGGTAAAAGATTTTACCGAAAAAGAATTTCACATCACTTTTCCACTAACTCAAGTTAGTAAAGTTAATGGTAAAAATGCTCATCCATTTTATCTTTGGGCCAATAATGAAGCGGGTTTTTTTGCTTCGCCAAAATGGAATTTTCACAAATATCTGATTGATAAAAATGGCAACTTTATCACTTGGTTTTCTTCCGCTACTGATCCGCAATCTAAAGAAGTTATTGAGGCGATTGAGAAGAATTTATAGATTAGCTTGAATTCTTCTGCTCGGGATGCGTCCGCAATAGCTTTTTGATCACAACCATACTCACGAGCTACAATATTTTTAAAACAATTAACCCCTTCTTTTGTTCACACATGCTCAATCAAATGCGACTAAGTCGAGTTTGATTGCCGAACTCGAGAGCATTTTAAAAAGAAATAATAGCTGATGAAAAACAAGGTTAAAAAAGAAAATTTACCGCAGAAAATTTGCATAAAATGTGATCGACCATTCACCTGGCGGAAGAAATGGCAGAAGGTTTGGGATCAGGTGAAATATTGTTCTGACAAATGTCGTAAGATTAGAAATAAAAACCAAAATGAATAAAAATCTTAATCATTTTCTAGCTTATTTAGGCTGCCTTCCCTTCGTCATCGCAGCAATTTTTTTTAGCGCAAAATTGCAATTCATGTCGGCCATTTTTTTTGAAAATATCATTAAATCTTACGGTCTAGCAATCGTCTCGTTTATGTCTGGGGTTAACTGGGGGCAATATTTAACTTTTAAACAAAAGCCGAAGTTAAACTTATTTTTAATCAGCAATATTATCACTTTGCTGTGCTGGTTTTCGTTTTTTTTAATTAGCAGTTCTGGGTTTTTTCTGAATTTAATTTTTAGCTTTTTGTCTTTGCTTGCAATCGATTATCATCTTAAAAAATTAGACTTAATTGAGGTAAAATATTTTCAAACCCGCATCAACGTTACCATGATTGTTTGTATATCTCTGACGCTGATCAAAATAAGCTTTTGAGCGATTCATTTAATTAAATTTTACCGTAAAAAGAGCTAAAATAATTCCGCTAACTTGCTTAGTTTTTTAATAAATTCTTGCTCGCAAATTTTAGCTAAACACCACAATCCAAACTGTTTACATGATTGAAAATCTGCATTTTATTTTTGGCGATCAGTTGTCGCATTCGCTGCTTAATTTAAGGCATGCTGATAAAGAAAATGACGTGATTTTAATGTGCGAAGTTAGTGAGGAAGCCACTTACGCACCGCATCACAAGAAAAAAATTGCCTTTATTTTCGCAGCAATGCGTCATTTCAGACAAGAATTATGCGATCGGGGATTCAAAGTTGATTACGTAAAACTTGATGACGCGAAAAATTCTGGCTCGCTTGATGAAGAGCTAAAAAGAGCAATTGAAAAATATAAGCCGCGAAAAATTTATCTAACTGAGCCTTCAGAATATCGGGTTTGGCAAAAAGTTCTGCACTGGCAAAAAATTTATAAAATCACTTTTGAAATTTTTCCTGACACGCGCTTTTTATGTAGCCAAGCTGAGTTTAGAAATTGGGCAAAAGGCAAAAAACAATTACGCTTAGAATTCTTTTATCGAGAGATGCGCAAGAAACATAAAATCTTGCTTGATGCTACAAATAAGCCAATTGGCGGCAAGTGGAATTACGATATTGAAAATCGCAAAGCGCTAAAAACTGGCATGAAATCGCCAATAAGAATCAGTCATAAAAAAGACGCGATTACTT
>CANNMN010000122.1 GCA_947505885.1 Rickettsiales bacterium | reverse complement strand
TGGTGACGATTTTTTGTGGAAGATATGAGCCAGTGGCAATTATTCTACTTTGCATGATTTTGCTGCTGCAGCTCGTGGATGATCTGCTCGTTGATTTTATTCTCGACTAAAGAGATCGCGACTTTGATCGCGTTAGAAAAAGCAAGTACGTCGGCGCTACCATGACTCTTAACTACAACGCCACTTAAACCAACAAGCATCGCGCCGTTGTGAAGGCGGGGATCTACTGCTTTGATTGATTTGGAAAGTGAAACACTGGCGAGTAAGTAGCCAATTCTTGACCAGATTGAATTTCTAAAACCTTCTTTAACTAGGCCAGAAACCATCTTCGCCATACCTTCGATAGCTTTGAGGGCGATATTGCCAGTGAAGCCGTCTGTTACTACAACATCAACTGTTCCTGCGGCGATATCGTTGCCTTCAACGTAACCATGAAACTGATCTTTTAGAGCGCTATTTCTCAGCATTTCTGCGACGTTGCGAACTTCTTCATGTCCTTTCAGCTCTTCTGATCCGACATTAAGTACGCCGATGGTTGGCTTGGAAATTTTTAATACTGCGCGCGCGAAGGCAGAGCCCATAACGGCAAACTGAAATAGAACGTCGGCGCTGCATTCAACATTCGCGCCCATGTCTAGAAAGACAGTGGCTTGTTTTTTTGCGTTAGGAATGCAGGTAACGATAGCAGGGCGATCGATCGAAGGCAGCATGCGCAAAACGACTTTAGAGATCGCCATCAAAGCTCCGGTATTTCCGGCTGAGACGACAACATCAGCACGACCATCTTTCACTGAGTCGATGGCTAAACGCATGCTGGAGTTAGTGCCACGACGTAATGCGGTCGAAGGTTTTTCGTCGGAAGAAATAAAATCTTCAGTGTGAATTAAGTCGAAACGACCCTTGAGATATCTACAGTGGCCAATGATTGGCAGAATCTTTTTTGAATCTCCAAACAACAAAAAATGTGCTTCGAAGTTAGTAGAGGCGATTTTATCTGCCCCTTCGATGACTACCTGAGGAGATCTATCACCCCCCATGCAATCTAGTGCGATTGTGATTTTTTTAGCCACGTTGAAAGATTATTCTTCTTGCGAAGGTTTTTTCTTTTTATCAGCTACAACCTTTCTACCTTTGTAGTAGCCATCAACTGAGATGTGGTGTGAAAGTTTGAATTCGCCGGTAGTTTTATCGGTAGTAACATTCGGAAAATCAGCTTCGAATGTTCCATTGCTACCTCTTCTCATGCCACTACGGGAGATCGATTTTTTCTTTTTAGGGACTGCCATTGTTACTTGAATTTCGGTTGGTAAAAAAGGGCATGCAAGGTAGGAACGACTTCACTAAACACAATGAAAAATTTCTTAAAAATATTTTTACTCTTCGTCATAATTTCTCCTTTGGCTTCTTGCATCTCAAGACTTGAGAAACATGGCTACATGTTTGATATGTCTGATTACCAAATGGTACAGGATGGCGTAACCAGCAAAGAGAGGGTTTCAAAACTAATGGGCTCACCAACTCTTGTGGCAAGTTTTGATGATGACGAGGTTTGGATTTATTATGCAGAAGAGGTGAATCATTTTCTATTCTTCAAACCAAAAATCGTTGAGCGTAAAATTTTGGCGTTACGTTTTAATAAATCCGATGTAGTTAGTGAGCTACGCAATATTGGCTTGGCGAATGAATTTAGGGAAATGAATTTTGCTACTAATCATACTGAAGTTGACGATCATCAGCGTGGATTATTCAAGTCATTTTTTGGCAATATCGGGCAAATTAAGCCGCAGCAGTAAGATTTTTTTTATCACTTTTTCTGTTACGTACTTGGTTTAAGTATATTTGATTACTAAACCAATCTCCAACTTCCTTCATTTGCAAAAATTTCGTGAAGCATTTTATTGTTGATGCCATGCCCAACTTTCGAAGCTTTAAAGTGGCCGATGATGTAGTGTCCGGCTAGATACATGTCTCCTAAAAAATCGAGAGTTTTATGGCGAGCGAATTCGTCTTTATAGCGCAATCCACCTTCGTTCACAACGCCGTCATCATTTACAACAATCGCATTTTTGAGTGATCCGCCCTTGGCCAATCCGAGTTTGTGCATGTGCTCGATTTCATGCTGAAAGCAAAAAGTGCGTGCTCGACTTATGTCGTTTTTAAAAGAAGTTAGGTTTGAATGGTAATCGAATTTTTGTTGTTGGATGTGCTTGTGATCAAAGTCGACATGAAGGTCGAGTGAGAATTCTGGAGCGGGAGTTAATTCGATAAATTTGTCGCCAAGTGGATTTTTTTCTTCGACGCGAATTGGTTTTATAATTTCAATCATGCGGCGCTGCTCTTCTTGAATATTGACCCCAGAGCATTCAATTAAAAACATAAAAGGCGAAGAAGAGCCGTCCATGATTGGAATTTCTTCGCTGTTTAATTCGACTATGAGATTGTCGATTCCGCTTCCCCAGATCGCAGCCATCAAGTGCTCTATGGTTGCAACTCTGGTGCCAAATTCGTTAGCGATTGTTGTGCCAAGATTGGTGGTAACAACATTTTTGTAACTAGCCTTTATTTCATTTTTGCCTTTTTCGACATCGACTCTGCGGAAAATTATTCCGTTGTTACATGGCGCAGGAAGTAGCGTCATTTTAACGTCGTTACCAGAATGCAAACCAATCGAGTTACAGCTGATTTTGCTGTTAATAGTTTTTTGAGAGATGTTTAGCATTTTGCATTTTTTAGGTTTTATCTTCACTCATTTCGTAGCCCTTCATTCCAGCTTTCGCTAAGATTAAGAGTAAAAAAGTATTTTAAACTTTAGACCAAGGCCACTTCGCACTATTTCTGCCATTGATCGCGACAACATTTGTAATCATGTCATAAGCGGTAACTTTATTTTTGGTGAAGAGGTGAATTTGCACCCAAAGCACAAAAACTATCCCAAGAAAAATATTTAAATCAGAAGAGGTAAGAGCTTGGTATAGATTGACCTCGTAACGAAGTTGATAAGTGAGCAAATAAAATAAAAATACGAATGGAAGCAGTGAAAGAAAGTAGTGAAGCATGCCGCGACCAAAAGTGATTGGTAGTTCGTTTTTCGTAGTCAGCATTATTTTCATTGCTCGCTTTCCGATTGTACCGTTCCAGGCTGAAGAGTTTAGGTAAGAGTGATAAACTGCGCCAATCATCACGATAAAAGCGTAAAAAATTAGCATGTAGAAGAAGAAGGGATGATGAATAATAAAGTTGATATGTTCCGGAGTATTTTTGGGAATGTCGGTGCCGAACTCAGTTTTGAATTCCAAAATGAAATCAAGCATTTGCTGGTTCAGCCACATTAAACCAATAATCTGTGCAAAAAAAGCACGTAAAAGCAGGGTAATCCAAACATCTATTATTGCTGCGGAGCTGCGTTTAAGAGATGTTGCGTATTTTTTATTTTTATTCCCGAAGAGAAGAAGTTTGTTAATGTTCATAACCTAGTTTGGTAAGCTTAATTTTTTTGCCGCGATCAAGAAGAATAACCTCGCATTTCTTCGCGGCAGTAAATTTTCCAATACAGGTTAAATCAAGCTTCATCTGCTTTGCCAAACTAGAAATTTTTTTCTGATTTTTTGGATTAACCGAAAAAATTAATTCGTAATCATCGCCGCTCGAAAGTAGCTCGAGAGGATTTCTCGCGAGTGGCGAAAGTGGAATTTTTTCGAGATGGATTTCGGCCTTTAGTTTTGATGCTGTGCAGAGATGTTGCAGGTCAGCAAGTAAGCCATCCGAAACATCAATCGCGCATTTTGCTAAATTTTTTTCGAGTAATTTTTTACCAAGTTCGATGCGTGGAGTTGGAAAAAAATGACGATTTAAAAAATATTCTGAAGCCTT
>CANNMN010000121.1 GCA_947505885.1 Rickettsiales bacterium | reverse complement strand
GAAGAGAAGAAGCCAGAAATTTTCAACGATCCAGATGTGCAAAAATATGCAGAGGCTTGGAAAAAGTTTATGAAGCCGCCAGAACTGGAAGTGACCGCAGAAAATGTTAAAAGATTTAAAGATAATCCAAGTGCAAGTTTTACCGGCGGGGCTGCATATAAATTTGCTGCAAAGGCCAAAGAAGATTTTAAAGAAGGTAAGAAAGAGCTAGAAAATACAGTAAAATTTTTAAAAACCGCCGCCAGAGAAGAATCAGAAAAAGAGCTTGTTCCTGAAAGATCATCTTCAGCTCTCGAAGGAAGAAAATTAGTTACTGGGGGAACTGGGGGGGAAGAATTACAAGAATTGATGAATAGGCTTCCTGTTGCAGCTTCCGAAGAAAAAGTGTCATCAGAGACTTGTTTCGCAAAGTTTGTTAATGAACAAGTGGGGGAACTTTCCAAAGAAGAATTAAAATTAGTGGCCAATAGTACTGACGTAACTTCCGCGAAAGATCTTGAAAATGCTCTTGAAATCACGAGTTCTCCTGCAAAAGCAATAGAAGAGGCGAATGCAGTGGTTAAAGAGCTTTCTGCTGCTTCTTTAGAAAAAGCTACTTCTCGAAAAGAAGAAGAGACCCCCCCTCAAAAAAGAGTAGGTCAAGGTAATGATACCGGCCCAAGAAGATAGATTCTGATTTCTTGGATAAGAATTTTATCAAATATCTTCGCAACAACCTATCGTCGAGCCACTAATAAAAAGCTTTAGCGGCGTTTTGCTGTTGAGAATTTTTTCAACCGAGTTTTTGGCGAGGTCAATTCTGCTACTGTAAATTTTTTGCTTTTATGAGTTGAGATAGTTTTTTTGCCGAAAGCCAAACATCTTCAATTTTAGAGCCGCAAACCCAATCTCCTGTAGCTCCAAGCCCAAGATCATTATCAAAGAATGGCTCAACTTTTTTAGAATTATTAGACGAGGCATAACGCCAACGATGAGTGCTTATGTAATCAGCTTTTTCGCAGGAAATTCCCGTTAGGTCTTCAAAGTTTTTTACCAAAACTTTTTCAACACTTAAAACATCATCCTCTAAATGCTCTGAAGCCCATTCATCTTGCGAATGAACCACAAAACAACTCACATTTTTGTCGCGACCCGGCTTGCTTGAGTTGAAGCTAATTAGTTTTATGGGCAAATTTTCAACTTCGGCAGCAATCCAATCCAAGTTTAATTGGTGATTAAAGCCAATCATCGTAACGAAAGAAGGTGAAGTAAAAACAGTCTGCGTCTCGAGATCTTTTGCAATTTGATTACCAAAAAGATTCTTAGTTTGAGCTATTGGAGCTGTAGAGATGATAAGGTCATAAAAACCAAGATCGTTACCGTTTTTATCTTCTAAATGCCTTCCGCCACTATGTTTGGTTATTATTGGAGCAACTTCGCTATTCAAAGAAATATCGAGATCATCAGCTAGTTTTTTGCAAAGACTGTTCATGTTTGGAGAGGCAACAAAATAGCTTTCTTCATTTCGACGCGAAGTAATTTTGTTACCAGACTTGAAAGTGATCACATCGCCCCGCCATCTAGAGACGAATCCTGAGGCAATAAAAGGATCGAGAAATTTTTTAAAATCTTCGCTTTCTGCGGTAAAATATTGAGCGCCGTGATCAAATAATAAATTTCCCGAATAGCGAGTAGACATCCTGCCTCCACAGCCACGAGATTTTTCGAAGATTTTTACCTCAAAAAATTTTCGCAATTCTTGCCCCAGATAAATTCCGGAAAAGCCAGCTCCAATTATCGCCAATCTAGTCTTATTCAATGTATTATGATTTGGTAATTTGGTTACTTAATCTCCCAAATAATTTCATTGCGGCGATTCCAAGGGAAAGTGAATGGATCATCGTAATATGCTAAAATTTCAGAGCCTTTGGTTGTAATATTTTGGTCTTTAATAAAACGATTCAACTCATCTCTTTTTTTGCTAAATTTCTCATCTGACCACATTCCAGGAAATTGAATTGCGATAACTGTTTTTGATTCGGTTAACTTAAATTTAATCCGATCATCTTTTGGACGCGGCAGGCTCTCTAGGCTATATTTTTTTGGCATACCAAATTGAATTAGCCACTTTTTCTCTCCTTCATGAATTTGATTTACCGGGCTAGTCATTGCTACTTTTTCTGAGACATCAACTTGTGAAACCGGCGAAGTCATTGCCACTTTTTTCTCGGCTATATTTTTACCAAAAATATAACGAGCTAAAGTCATGAATCCTTCTTTTGCGGCTTCTTTTCGATTTCCATTCACCTCGACTTCTGCCACCAAGCTTGATTCATATTTTCGAAACTCGATGTCGCCAACTCGTTTTATAACCTCATAAGAAGGGATTTCATAACCCTTATAATATCCAGCTTCTGACTTTGTAGAGCATGATTGCATAATTGCGATTGTGATGATGGTAAACAAACAAAGCTTAATTTTTTTCATACAAAAAATAGTTTACGGAGTTATTAGTTAATTACTTTCTGTTTGGTTTGCACAAAAGACTCAATAAATCTTTGATGTGAACTTCCAAGATCGCAGCCTCATAAAAACCATCACTCACACAAACCATTTTAAAAAAGAATTTAGATTCATGAAAATTCTCGGTATTGAAACTTCCTGCGACGAAACTGCTGTTGCGATTGTTGATGATCAGAAAAATATTTTGGCGCACGCGCTTAACTCGCAAATTGAACTACATAAAAAATATGGCGGGGTGATCCCTGAGCTTGCGGCACGTGGTCATGTGGAAATTCTGGATGAGTTGATTTTGCAGGCGCTCAAGGAGGCAAATTTAAAATTAGAAGAGATTGATGGCTTCGCAGCAACTTCTGGTCCGGGTTTAATTGGCGGAGTAATTGTTGGAATGATGGCAGCAAAAACTTTAGCCTCTGTATTCCAAAAACCTTTTCTGGCGGTAAATCATTTGGAGGCTCACGCTTTAACTGCACGACTCACTAGCGATTTGGCCAATGGGTTAGAATTTCCTTATTTGCTGCTCTTAATTTCCGGCGGACATTGTCAAATTTTATTTGCGCGCGGAGTTGGTGATTACGAAAAACTTGGCGAAACAATTGACGACGCTCTCGGTGAAGCCTTCGATAAAATCGCACAAATGGTTGGATTGCCTTATCCTGGCGGGCCAGCAGTAGAAAAGCTCGCGCAGCAAGGTGATGAAAATCGTTTTAAATTTTCTCGTCCACTTCTTGATTCAAAAGATGCGGCACATCGTTTCGCTTTTTCTTTTTCCGGATTGAAAACTGCAGTGCGTCGCGAAGTAGAAAAATTAGTTGGCGAAAGTTTTTCTCACTTCACCTCACCACAAAAATTAAATGAAAAAGATCGCGCCGATATTTGTGCATCTTTCCAACGAATTGTCTGCGAAATAATTTTGAACAGGTTGAATAATGTTCTCGCCTACAACCAGCAGCCGACAAAAAATTTAGTAATTGCCGGCGGTGTTGCCGCAAATCGCTACATCGTTTCGCGCTTAGAGAATTGGGCTTCTGCACATCAAATGAAAGTAATCACTCCACCAATTAATCTTTGCACCGACAATGCCGCAATGGTCGCTTGGGCAGGAGTAGAAAAATTAAAATCAGGCTTTGTCGACGACTTAAATTTTAAACCAAAAGCAAGATGGGAATTAACGTCATGACACTTCAACAACATCTTCGCGAACTTCGTCAGCGCGTAATTTTTTCAGTAATTTTTTTCTGCGCCGCTTTTGTTTTTTGTTATTTTTCTGCGCAAGAAATTTATGAAATTCTTTTGCTACCATTCGTAGAAATTTCAAATCAACAAAATCGTAAACTCATCTACACCAGCCCTGCTGAAGCCTTCGTGACCTATTTAAAACTTTC
>CANNMN010000120.1 GCA_947505885.1 Rickettsiales bacterium | reverse complement strand
CAAAACGAAAGTTGTGGCCAAGGTTCAGATTAGTCGCGATGGGAAAATCAGCATAAATTTTGACGATCTGATTAATAAATTACGCTACGACGATCCAGACGAATCTGATTACCGAAACACAATTACCAATGTTAAACGCGCATTAGATCTTTGCAGTCCGCTTCGCAACCTTCCTCTCGACAAATACGACATCTGGAAAGAAGTTGTGCTAGAATTTGAGGAGTAAAATTAACTCAATCTCGTCACGCGCTCCCTGCGCCATCCCTGCAAAAGCTTGGATCCAGACTTTCGCAGGGATGATGCCATAAATGGCGCGAACAAAAAAGATAAAAGACTAAAAAATGTCAGAAAAAATAAAAAAACAAATCGCCAAAATGAGTTTTGAGAACGCAATGACGCGCCTTGAAGAGATTGTTGAAACCTTGTCATCACAAAAAATTAATCTCGATTCAATGATCTCTCTTCACGAAGAAGGAACCTTGCTCAAAGAATTTTGCGAAGAAAAATTGGCTGAAGCTAAAATGAAAATCGAATTAATTTCAAAAACAAAAAATGGATAATCGCCATGAGATTTAAACAGCTTCCAAACTTTCTTACCGCCTTACGTCTTGCAATTATTCCTCTATTAATTTGCTCATTCTACATCCCTGGAATGCTCTCCAATATTATATCGGCAGCTTTGTTTGGAGTCGCAGCAATCACTGATTACTTCGATGGTTACTTCGCTCGCTCGATGAAAGCGCAATCGAATTTTGGAAAATGTTTAGACCCAATCGCTGACAAGCTTTTGGTAATTGTAGCAATTGTAATGCTTGTTCGTTTTAACCCGACCAATAATTGGATCCTCTATCCTGGATTAATTATTATTTGCCGTGAAGTTTTGGTTTCTGGGTTACGCGAATTTCTCGCCGAAATACGCATCAGCGTTCCCGTGAGCAAGTTGGCGAAATACAAAACGATGGTACAAATGTTTGCGATTGGCGGACTAATGCTTGGTGAACGCGGCTCTACTTACATGTTCTACTACTGGCTGAACGGCTTCATCGAAATGGATGTAAAATTTCTTCTCGTCAGCGCCGTTGTTACTGCGGCAAAAGTTTTATTTATTCTTGCCGCCGCTTTGACCGTGATCACCGGATATGCTTACTTTCGAGTTGGTTTTAAAAATATGTAACCAAGAAGAATCACGATGCAAAAACCAAGTAATCCGAGAGCGATTACGTAGAGATTTTCTGCGATTAATTTGTGATTGTTGCCAATGAAAAATCCGACAGCAATTAGAATCGAATTCCAAATTGTTGAACCAAGAGTTGTGTAAATAAAAAACAATTTCATGTCCATTCTAGCAACTCCGGCAGGAAGCGAGATAAAGTGACGAAAGCCTGGCAATAAACGCCCGATGAAAATTGAGATCGGGCCGTGATTCTCAAAAAACCTTTCAATTTTAATGATCGTTTCAGCCTTCACGAAAAAATATTTTCCAATGCGAAATAAAATCGTGCGACCAATAGATGCTGCCAAATAATAACTAAAAACCGCACCAACGACATTTCCCAAAACTCCCACAAACAGAGCGATATAAATATTCATCTCCCCAGAAGAAACAGCGAGACCAGCCGGAATCATTACAAGCTCACTTGGCAATGGTACTAAGGTGCTCTCTAAAAACATGCCGATGAAAATGCCGAGATAACCAACTTCGTTAATAAAATTCGTAAGAAAAGTTATCAGGGTGGAGATGAAAGAATGCATAATTATTTACCGCGACGTTCGTTCAAAAACTCCATTCGCTTTTGCATTACTTGATTAATTTTTTTCACATTACCGCTGGCAATGGAAACAAAAATGAAAGGGAAAATCGCGTGGCAAAGCAAAACTAAACCAGTTCCAACCAACCAAAGCGCAGTGGTGAAGGTAAAAAGAAAGTGCTCGAAATAATTTTCGCTAGATTCGCGTAAGTGACGGGTAAAGAAATCCATTTTTAAAACTCCAAACGTGTTTTGAAGGCAATGGCAATTGTGCCTTCGTCTAAGTAATCAAGCTCACTGCCGACGGGAATTCCGTAAGCTAGGCGAGTAATTTTGATTTTAAAATCTTTTAAATTCTCAGAAAGAAAATGTGCGGTAGTTTGTCCGTCAATCGTTGCACTAGTGGCAATAATCACCTCTGCGACCCCGCCTTTTTCTAGGCGTAAGTAAAGAGACTCCAAATTTAAATCCTGTATTGTCTTGCCCGAAATTGCTGAAAGATTTCCGCCAAGAACGTGATATTTTCCGCGGTAATTTTGTGCGCGCTCAACTGCCCAAAGATCTGCAATTTCTTCTACGATGCAAAGTAAAGTTTCATCGCGATTTTGACTCAAACAAATCGCACAAATATTTCCCTCGTCGATATTTCCACAAATTTCACATTCGTGAATTTTTTCATTTAAAGCGCGAAGATTTTCGAGCAAAGGTTGGAGAATTTTTTCTTTGTTAGTTGCCAAATGAAGCACGATTCTTTTGGCGATTCGCGGACCCATTCCAGGAAGCCTACTGATTATTTTACTAAGATTTTCGATTAGGTTTTTTTGCATTATTAGAGTCGGAAGTTCGATTTAATTTTCTTTGTAAAGTAGGCGGAAATCTTGAATGGCAAGCTCGGAGTAGGTTTCTAACCTTACTGGATCCTAGCTTATCCAAGGATAAAGGACGAAAGATCCGTAAATAATAAAGCAAAATCAAGATCTCTCCATCAATCAAGGTTGGTGGTTTGACTTTTAAATCGACAGATTGCTAAAGTCGCCTCTCCAAAAATTTTTACTTTTTAGGTTTTTTACTTTTGGAATTTACTTTTTGACTGGTCAGAGGTTTTGAGTGGTAAGGCTCTCTTAAACAACCTCTGACCATTTTCTTGGCAATTCCTTAGCAATTCCTTAGCAATTCTCTTGGGCCTCCGTGGCGGAATGGTAGACGCGATAGACTCAAAATCTATTGTCCCTAGGATGTGCCCGTTCGAGTCGGGCCGGAGGTACCACAGCTTTATTAGCAAATGATGTTAGTTGATTTTTTTAAAGCCGCTCTTCTTGGAATTGTTGAAGGCTTAACAGAGTTCATTCCAGTTTCTTCTACTGCTCACTTACTACTCACTTCGCAATTAGTCGATTTCACTACGATCAAAAATAATCTCTTTGAAATCGTTATTCAGCTCGGCGCAATTTTGGCAATTTGCGTAATTTACCGCAGTAAAATTTTTGATCTCTTGATTCACTTCAAAGAAAAATCACAACAGAAATTCATTTTAAATTTAGCTTTAGCCTTTCTTCCCGCAGCTTTGATTGGCTTGGCCTTTCATGGATTAATTAAGGCATTTCTTTTCAACAATTTAACCATTGCCCTCGCCCTAATTCTTGGTGGAATCGTAATGATTTTGGTTGAGCGCAGGCCGAGAAGCTCATCTGTCGAAGAGCTAAACAACATCACTCCCCTCACCGCTTTTTACGTTGGGCTATTTCAGTGCTTGGCGATGATCCCAGGAGTTTCAAGGTCTGGCGCTACAATCATTGGCGGATTACTTCTTGGCTTAAATCGTAAAATCGCTGCAGAATTTTCTTTCTTCTTGGCAATTCCAACAATCGCCGCTGCCAGCATTTACGACCTTTACAAAAGCTCGATCGACCTTACTAACACAGATCTCGAAATCATTTTTGTCGGCCTTCTCGCCTCATTTCTCTCGGCGCTTTTCGTGGTCAAATGGTTCATAAATTTCGTCAGCAAAAATAATTTTGTGCCCTTTGGATTTTACCGAATCGTCGTTGGAATTTTAGTCTTAATCTTTTTGGTATGAGTGATCTCGCGATTCGTTTTGGACTAGGCGCAATTAAAGCCGTGGGCTTTGGCACAATGGAAGTGGTCGCCTCAGAACGTAAAGAAAATGGCGATTTCAAAGATGTTTACGACTT
>CANNMN010000119.1 GCA_947505885.1 Rickettsiales bacterium | reverse complement strand
GGCGGTGGAGCATTAGGCGGAACGATTACTGAAGATTTGGCCAATGCAACAGGACACCTCGTGACAAAAGAAGCGGGAGGGGATAATTTAAAACTCGAACAAATTTCTGCAGGGGATCTTGGTAATCTAAAAGCCCCGACCGCTCAGGGCGATCTTCAAACCGAAAAAGGCCTAGGCATGGGAATCGGCGCTAAAGGTTAACTAATATCAATCTTCGACAAATCACCCATTTCATCAAACAGTGATCGAATACACGAGAGCAGTAATAACCTATTCTCACGCAGATCTTTATTCGCATCGTTAACCATCACATGAGCAAAGAAATGTGTGAGCGGCAATTCCAAAACATCGAGAAGTTTAAAAGCAGAAACAAAATCTCCTTTCGTTACTAACTTAACAAAATCAGCAGAGATTTGTCTAACGCGACGATAAAGTGTGCGCTCATATTTTGTTTTTATCACCAGGCGCGAAGGCTTGCCGCTGTAAATCTTACCATCTTTTTTTTCTTCGATCGCCAGAATATTTGTCGATCTTTTGTAGAGCGCGATCAAGTTTTTATGCTTCTCATTTTTTAGAATTTCATCCAAAAATTTTATTTTTCTAGCAAGGTAAAGAACATCTACAGACTTATGCGCATCAAGGTCTGAGAGATATTGTTCGATAACCGCATTCACCACATCTGGGCTTAGTTTTTCATTTTCTTTTAGATAAACTTTCAGCCTTTCAACGATAAAAATAATCACTTCTTCCAGTAACTTTTTCCTCTCACTAAAGAAGTTTTTTTCTTCGGCGGTTAAAAGATTTTTGGATAATTTTGCTGGATAAAAAGCGAGCGATTTTTCCACTAAAATCCGAATCGGAAAAGCAATATTATGCTGATAGCTAATCCTGATGATCCCAAGAACTGCTCGCCTCAAGCCATATGGATCACGTGAGCTTGTTGGCTTTTCACCGGCCAAGAAAAATCCAACGATTAAATCAATTTTGTCTGAGATCGAAAGAGCTATACCAAGTGCGGTTTTTGGTAATTCAGAATTCGGACCCAAAGGCAAATAATGCTCGTAAATCGCGGCGATTGTTTTCTTGTCTTCGCCTTGTTTGAGTGCATAAAAACTGCCAATTTTACCTTGTAGCTCCGGTAGCTCAGCCACTGCTTTTGTGGTCAAATCCACTTTACACAAATCTGTAATTCTGTCGGAAAAATTTAAGTCAGAATTTGGCACAAAAACCGTGAGAAATTTTGTCAGACTTTTTAGGCGATTAACTCGATCAAAAATCGAACCTAATTTTTGATGGAAGACTATCTTCTTAAGATCATCGAGCCTTGTAATCAAAGGCCTCTTCAAGTCTTCGGTAATAAAAAATTCAATATCCGACAAGCGTGCACGGACTAGTTTTTCATTATCGCGAATAATTTTTTCTGCATCACCTAAGCCATTCGCCACGAAGATAAATTTCGTCGATAAATTTCCGATTTTATCGTTAAGACAAAAATATTTTTGATTGTTGCGCAAAGTTAAAATTAGCGCTTCGTCAGGTAAATTCAAAAATTTCTCATCAATAGATCCAACCAATATTACCGGCCATTCGCAAAGACCGACAACCTCATCAAATAGTGAAGATTTTTTAGGATCGTCAATCGTCATTAAACCTAGATCTTCAGTGATTTTTGCAACTTCAAGAAGAATTTTTTCTTTCCTTTTTTGCTGATCAACAAGGATAAAATTTTCTTGCAGAAGATTTTTATAATCACACGCAGCCTTGATTTCAATGGATCCAGAAAGATTGCTTGCTTTGATCCCGGCGAATTCAACGTCAATTATTTCTTGATCAAATAAGGATAAAATATTTCTGATCGGCCTTATCCACTTAACTCCTGAATCATCCCAGCGCATTAATTTTGGCCAAGTGCCTACCATTTTTTGTAAAATCTGCGGCAAAGAATTTTTGATAATTTCAGCGGTAGAAATTTCTGATACTTTGCTCGTAAAAACAAAAGCGCCGTCAACTTGTTCAAGTTCCGATTCATTTTGCAATCCCACTGATTTTAAAAAACCAGCAACTGCCTTTTTATCAGCATTAATTTTAGGACCGACTCGCTTAACTGCAGAAAGGGTTTGAGTAACTTTTAAATCACCAACAAAAAGCGCTAAACGACGCGGCGTAACCAAGGCCTGAATATTCTCTTGGCTAAATTGAAGATTATTTTTAGCGAAAATTTCGCTGGCGATTTTGACAAAATTTTCTGCCGCCGCCTTCTGCATTTTGGCCGGAACTTCTTCGCTAAAAATTTCAAAAATAAAATCAGACATTTGTGCTTAAGTTGCGTCATGCTTCAACAAAGCTCGGCATGACTATGTCGTCACTCTGAGCCTTTCAAAGAGTGGCTTAGTTAGTTAAAAATTAGTTGCCTCAACGCGTAAAAACTTAGCTGATTTAACCAGCGCCGGATCAAGATCTTTCAAGGCCTCGCTTAACTCACTTTCTTTTTGTTCGCCGGTTAAAAATCCACATAAAATTTCATCGCCGCGCTCGAAAAATGCCGCCTGCTCTATTTTTATTTTACCGTCAAAAATTTTTTCTTCCGATGAATTTTTGTTGATGAATAAGCGTAAAAAATATTTTCCAACGCGTTGCGAGATATCGGAAATGTTGACTTCACCGAGATCATCACTTTTAACTCCGAACAGAAATGTTTGATTGCCACGAGCAACATCAACTAGATCTGCAACGATTGCTGATGCTGTTGGAACGCTTCCAGCGCCAAGCCCAACAATTAAACTTTGTCCGGCATTTGATGAATTGAAAAGAATCGCGTTGAAGGCGCCATCAACTTGCGCGACTTGTTCAGATTTTTTAATCAAAGCTGGATAAATTGCTTGCTGACCTTTCTTTGCGGTTGCGAGTAATTTTATTTTGTAACCGAATTCATCGGCAAGCTTGATGTCGTCGATTGAAATTTCGTCAATGCCCTCGACGTAAGTTTCGGCAAAATTTGGCTTGGTTCCAAAGGCAATTGCGGCAAGAAGAGTGATCTTGTGCGCACTGTCTAAACCCTTGATATCAGAGTAAGGATCAGCTTCAGCATATCCCAAATCTTGCGCTTGTTTTAACGCAATAGAAAAGTCCAAATTCTCTTCTTTCATCTTGGTTAAAATAAAATTCGAAGTGCCGTTTAGGATGGCATGAATTTCTGTGATTTGATTTCCGGCGAGATTTTCTTTCGCAGTTTTAATCGCAGGAGTAGACCCCGCCACCGAGGCTTCAAAGCCGATGTGACTTTGATATTTCTCGACTAACTTTGCTAACTCGAATCCGTGTTCGGCAAGCAAGGCCTTGTTGGCGGTAACAATTTTTTTACCATTCTTAATTGCTGTTTCGATCAGATCTTTTGCGACTCCATCACCACCAATTACTTCAACAATCACATCAATTTCTGAGTCATTCGCAAGGTCGAGTATATTCGCGTAAAACTTAATTTTTGGATCAATAAAATCTTTTTTTGTGCGCGCAGAGATTGCGACAATCTCAAGCTCTACCTGAGTTCGCAGGGTTAATAATTTGGAATCTTTTTGAATAATTTCATAAACGCCGCGACCGACAACGCCAAGTCCGGCAAGACCGATTCGTAATTTTTTCATCAGAAATCTGTAGCAAAATTGAGGGGCGCGCGTTGTAATCAGGCTCTAGCTGTAAGTCAATTTCACAATCAAAAATGAAACAAAAATATTACCCTGAAGCGAATCAAAACCTTGATTTCGCTAAGATGGAGGAAGAAATCCTGCATTTTTGGCAAGAACAAAAAATCTTTGAAAAATCCGTAGAAATTAGAAATTTTTCTGAAGGTTTAGACGAAGATCAAACCTCGCCAATTCTAGAGCCATGCGCTTTGAAGAATCACACAAATTGCAGACATCCCAAAGAAGAAAAATCTGAATTTGTTTTTTACGACGGCCCTCCTTTCGCCAATG
>CANNMN010000118.1 GCA_947505885.1 Rickettsiales bacterium | reverse complement strand
TTCGCGATCTGAAATCATCAAAAGAAAAAACATCGTCGAATATTCCTCGTTAGTGTTGCCGGAGAAATAACTAATTTTTAAATATGAAATTTATTCTCTCCCCATCGCTCCCATTTTTAACTTTTGGCGTTAACTTTCAAAATCAGAAACTGAACTCATTAGATCTTTTGCGAGCATCGAAAGTCGATTGTCCTAACTGAAAATTATTCCGACTTTTTTGGTATAAATTTTACTGAATCAGGCGCAATTATTATGGGATTGTCGCCCACAAATTTGGATCGCTAGGAAGTTAAATCGATTACTAAATGAGTTCGTAGCTCCGCAGAAATTTTTGAAGACAGTCGCGATCCGATTTCTGCGATCTTTTTCTAATAAAGATATCGAGGGCATCTCGCAAAATAATCAATTTTGATATGGACTATCAGTTAGATGATAATTATTCTCGCTAGCTCAGAAAATCAAAAATAAGTGAAAATGATTATTTCGAGCTACAAAAAATCGCACGTCTTCGCCTTGTTTGCCGCAGCTTTTGTGCATGGAGGATTGGCGGCTTGGTCTTTAATGCCGTCTGATCCGCTGGTTATTAATCAACAGGCAATTCAAGTAAGTTTTGTCGCGCCATCGGCGAACGAAAAAAGGAATGAAAATCTTTCTCGCGAAAAATTTGCAATGAATTTCAAGCGTGAAAATGCACTTAAACAACAGCAAAACAAAGAAGAAAAACTTGAGGGCAAAGAATCAAAAGTTGCTGGAAAAGAAACTTCCGGTCGAGTTGATCCAAACGCGATTGCAACCAGAGCGGCAGAAAGCGAGCCAGTTTTTAACGCAGAATATTTAAATAATCCCGCGCCTTATTATCCCGCCTTGGCAAGGCGCAAAGGCAATCAGGGGAAGGTTCTGTTGAGCGTTTTAGTAAAAGTGGATGGCACTCCGGCCTCGGTTCAAGTTTCTCATTCAAGTGGCTCGCACGATTTAGACGAAGCGGCGCTTGATGCCGTGAAGCAGTGGAAATTTATTCCCGCGCGCAGCAAGGGTAGGTCGGTTGAGGCTTCTGTGGTCGTTCCGGTTGAATTTAAAATTATTTAAACTCGTTAATCACATTTCTTCGCTGGTTGAGCGAAGTCGAAACCAAGAAAAATCAGCGCCAAACTTTCTTGGTTTCGACTTCGCTCAGCCGGCAAAATTTTTACAATTACTTAAAATAAAATGGATTTTATTCACGCTTTCGCGCAAGGCAATGCAGTTTTGATCGCGGTTTTCTTGCTGCTAATCGTAATGTCCTTCGTCAGTTGGTACATTATTTTTTGGAAAGGTCTTTTGCTTCGCCGCGAATATTTGGCTTACAAAAAATTCTACGCTGAGCACGTAAAAATTCAGAATTGGCCCACCAAAAATTTAGTCGGAAGCGAAAATCTAAAAACAGTTGAAGGTGCGGTAAATTTTTTAATCACCGAAGTAAAAAATTTAGAAAAAGTTTTGCCTCAATATCTCGGACACGAAGCAAAAAAAGAAATCCTCACAATGCATTTGCTGCAAGTTTTGGATGAAACTCGCTCATGGCTCGACAAGGGTTTAACAGCTCTCGCCTCAATCGGATCTTCCGCGCCATTCATCGGATTATTTGGAACGGTTTGGGGAATTTACAATGCGCTGCAAAGCATCTCAGCACAAGGAAATGCCGGACTTTCCGCCGTTGCTGGCCCAATGGGCGAGGCCTTGGTTGCAACTGCAATCGGCTTATTCGCCGCAATTCCAGCGGTTCTCGCCTATAACACTTTCGTTCGTCTCAATCGTCTTTTGGTACAAAATCTTCGCCATGTTGCTGAGCAACTCACCGTTTATTTGTCGAACGATGCGAAATAATTTCGAGCGCGAAGAGCTTCAGGCCCCACTCTCCGAAATAAACATGACGCCGCTAGTTGACGTAATGCTTGTGCTCTTAGTAATTTTTTTAGTCACCGCGCCAATGCTAAATAGCGTGATCAAACTTGATTTGCCGGCTGAAAGTGCAGCGCAAATTAGCGAAGAAAAAACGGTAACAATCTCTGTAAAATCAGACGGAAAATATTTTCTAAACGACGAAGAAGTCTCTGTTGGCGGGCTCGAAGCGCAGTTAAAAATTTTGGCGAAAAAAAATCCAAAACAACAAATTCATCTGCGCGCTGACGTAAACGTTAATTACGGTAAAGTTAGTCACCTGCTTGCAGCCCTACAGCGCGTTGGGCTATCTAACATTGGATTCATCACTGAGCCGAAATGAATTATTAAAAATCAGATCTGAATTTATGCGTAGCGGTAAAATTTTCGTGTCTTTGCTTTTCCTCTCCCTCTTTGTTGATCAATCTTGGGCGAAGGAATTAAATCCTAAAATATCCACAACATTGCCGAGCGTTGTAGTTACCGCTACCGTTGAAAAAGAAGGCAAGGTTGATGGTTATAAAACCGGATCAAGCAGCAGCTCGATGAGAGTGGAAACGCCTTTGCTAGACACGCCGCAATCAATTTCAGTAGTGACGCAAGAGCAAATTCGTGACCAGAATATTACTAAAATGGAAGAGGCCGCGCGCTATGTTCCGGGTGTTAATGTGCAAATGGGCGAGGGGCATCGCGACCAAGTAAATATTCGTGGCATGACCAACGGTAGCAATGGCACCACCTCCAATTTTTTCATCGACGGCGCGCGTGACGATTCAGAATATATTCGTGATTTTTACAACACCGATCGTGTTGAGTTTTTGAAGGGCCCAAACGCTCTAGCCTTTGGAAGAGGAAGTCCGGGTGGCTTGATTAATCGCATTTCAAAAAAAGCCGATGGTCTGCAAAAGCGAAGATTAGTACTTTCTGGCGGCTCGTATGAAGATCGTCGCGCCGAAATTGATCTTGGCGATCGGGTGAATGAAAAATTCTCTCTGCGCTTAAATTCAATGTATCAAAAATCTAACAGCTATCGTGATTACGCGGGACTTGAGCGCTACGGCTTTAATCCAACCGCGTCTGTTGAGCTCGGCGAAGATACTAATTTGCAATTTGGTTACGAGCATTTTGACGATGCTCGCACTGTTGATCGCGGCATTCCTGCGCAAAATGGCGCACCTTACAAAACCAGTCCTTCAGCTGCTTTTGGCTACCCAAACGAGAATAAATCGAATAGCAAAAACAACTCTTTCTACGGCATTATTACTCATGATTTTGACGCCACATTGCAGCTAAAAAACAACGCTCGCTACAGCAATGCTCATAAATTTTACCGCAATTCTGTGCCAGGCGCCATCAGCGGAAACAGCTTGGCAATTACTGCTTATCAAGCCAAAACCGAGCGCGAGAGCTTTACCAACCAAACTGATTTAATTAAAAAATTTGAAACCGGATCAGTCAAACACACCGCCTTATTTGGCACTGAAATCACCACTCAGCAATCTACCAAAGTTAGAAATAACGGAATTTTTGACAGCACCGGAACGACCAGCTCGAGTGTTTCGCTCAGCAATCCAATCAGCTACGAATCTATTACTTACAACACTATTGCCACTAGCAACAAATCCGACGTCCGTGTCTTTGCCGGCTATTTGCAAGATCAGGCCGAGATCAACGACTACGTGCAATTAACCGCGGGATTGCGCCTGGATCGTTTTGAAGTTAAGCTTAAAGACAAAGTAAATAATCAAAATTTTGAGCGTGTCGATACCATGATTTCACCGCGCGCGGGCTTGGTGGTGAAGCCGCAAAAATCCGTTTCACTTTACGCAAGTTACGGCGTCACTTATTTGCCAAGCTCTGGCGATCAATTTGATAGTTTGAGCGTTACAACCAATTCTTTGCAGCCAGAAAAAATCGATAATTATGAAGTTGGCGCCAAGTGGGATGTTAATCCAAGGCTAAATTTATCTACCGCCCTCTACCAACTTGATCGCAGCAACACTCCAGCTTCTGATCCAAGTGGTTCGGGATATTTGGTGCTTACCGGCCAATCACGCACCAGGGGCATTGAGTTCGCCGTAACCGGAAAAATAACTGAGAAACGGCA
>CANNMN010000117.1 GCA_947505885.1 Rickettsiales bacterium | reverse complement strand
CGCGGCAAATTCTTTCACGCAAAAAACTCTCACCGGCTCATTCAATGTGCGAAATAAAAACCTTGTTAGATTACTCGAAACGAAAGGAAAAAATTCGGAAGATATTTGGTCGTCAATCACTATTAACGAAGGCTCGGTGCAGCATTTAGATTTTCTTGACGAGCACGAAAAATTAGTGTTCAAAACTGCGCAAGAAATGGATCAGCGCTGGGTTATTGATCTTTCTGCCGATCGTCAAGAATACATTTGCCAAGCGCAAAGTTTGAATGTTTTTTTGCCAGGAAATGTGTCAAAAAAAGTTTTACACGAAATCCATTTTCGCGCGTGGCAGAAGGGTTTGAAGAGTTTGTATTACTGTCGCTCAACTTCAGTTCAGCGTGCAGACAAGGTTTCAAATAAGGGCGAAAAGCACGAGCTAGACGTTTCGGTTCAGAATAATGGCGACGGAAAAAAAGAGTATGACGAGTGCTTGTCTTGCCAGTAAATAATTGATGCTGATTGAATCTTTTTCTGGTTGATTGCGGAGTTGAAATCAAAAAAATCTGGGTAGTTTTCCTTGATTTCAACTCAGCTCAGCCAGCAAAAAATGGCAAAAATTAACCCAATCAAATAATGCCAAAATCAAATTTCTTCACCAGGCATCTTCGCGACATTAAGGAATCCTACTTTGTGCACATGTGCCACGCGCTTGGTTTTGCACGTGATTCATTAATTGCTTTTTGTTGTTTTTTCATTCACTCAATTCTGCCATTTATTTTTCTTACTGCTGGCAGCTCAATAACTAGAAGGCTTCTTGATAGAATAAATTTCAGAACAAAATTATTTAACCTTTCGATCGCCAACGAAAAACACGTGGCGATTGTTGGATTTGGGCTTGGCGGGTTAGTCACATTTTTTAATTTAGTAAAAAATCACCAAGAGAATTCAGGAAAATTAGTTGTTAGAATTTTTGAGAAATCTCCACTGTTTTTAAAGGGAAACGCTTACTCAACCAAGAATCCAAATCATCTTCTCAACGTGGTTGCAAACCGCATGGGAGTAGTGGAAGAAGACCAGGGACATTTTTTCAAATGGCTCTGCTCAAAAGGTTACAATTACCAAGAAAATGATTTTGTTCCGCGACAAATTTTCGGAATTTATCTCGAAGATCTTTTGCAAACTGCACTGAGAATCGCCGAGAAAAAAAACATCTCTTACGAATTTCGCATCAAAGAAATTTCCGAAATTACGGATAAAAAAAATTATTTTTGGATCGACGGCGACCTCCACCAGTCATGCGTTCTTGCCATTGGCCCACAATTAAAAGACTCAAAAAAAAGCTTCTGGCGCATTGATCTAGAAAGTTATTTAGCTGACGAAGAAATTCACATTTTAGGCTGCGGATTAACCGCAATCGACGCAGTAATTTCTTTACGCGATCTTAAATACTCTGGAAAAATTTTCTTACATTCGCGTCGCGGAATTTTGTCGCAACCGCACAAATTTTTTTCCAATCAAGAAAGAGTAGAATCGCCGCTAAACCTCGAGGATTCTGATTTGCCGCTCTCGCAAATTTTTAGAAAATTTATTAATGCCTGTAAAAAATCTTCCGACTGGCGTCTCGCTTTTGATGCCTTTCGTCCGCGTACACAAAAATTCTGGATGGTACTAGATCTGGAAAAGAAAAAGCGTTTTATGCGCCACTGTTTTCGTTTGTGGAATGTGCATCGTCACCGCTGTCCTGAGTCGCAATTTAAGGTGATTGAAGGCATGATGAAGTCAGGACAGCTAAGCATTCAAAAGGGTAGAGTAAGTAAAGAAAAAATGATTGATTGCACCGGCTTTGATTACGGATTTGAGTCGGATTTAATCAGCAATTTGCTAAAAAATAATTTAGTAAAATTCGACGATTTACGCGCCGGATTAATTCCCAAGCACGAAAATATTTTCTTCACCGCAGGATTAAATTTTGGTAGCTTATTCGAGATTACCGCCGCGCCAGATATTGCTCCGCATGCTAGAAAAATTGCGGATAAGATTAATAAAATGGATCCGTATTCGTTTTTAAAATAATCTTCCGCCAAGACCGGGTTTTAAATTTTTATCTTCGCGATTCACTCGGGAGTGAATCGAATATTATTGTTTGAGAAGCCTATTATCTCCCAATCACTCTTATCGGCGTGATAAATTTTTGGACTCTGTTTGGAAGCAAAAAACTTATTTAAAGTTGCGAATATTTTCGATGAATCTTCTGCAGATTTACTGCGTAAAAAAATTCGAGGATTTGACAGTGAGTAAGAAGTGATTTCTAGAGCGCCATCGGTAATTTTATAATCTACAGAATTAATTTTTGCGAAGATGACGTAGCCACTTTCCGAGCTAGTTTGAACTGGGTTGAGTAAAAATATTCGCTGATTCTTGGAAAAAGTTTTTTTGCCTGAGGATTTAACATTATTTGGTAGCTGATTTTCATCGCGAGACCTAGCCGCTACAGTGTTAGCAATTAAATTGGAATGTTGAGCAATAAAAGATGGGGGGAAGAAACCCAGGGTTCCAATAATTAAAGGGGACTGGTCTGTGGCTTTGAGAGTCGCAGAAAGAATAATAGTTTTTGGAGCGCTTTGATTACCAAGTTTGTAAGTGTTTGTTGTGGGGCCGGATATTTCTGAGAGCAGTCCATTTTTTAACGCTTCTGCCGCTAGTAATTTTACATCTTTCTCGTAAGCCTTATTGATGTTCGAGATCAAGCTGTAATTAAACTCAATGGAGGCATATAAAGTAAGGCTTGCCAAGGTGGAGATTAAGATGGTCATTCTGCGCCGATATACTGCGCTTATGCTGCATGCTAACCTCTTGTTGCACCAAACTAGAAATAAAATCGAAAGACCGAAATATTGCAGGTAAAGCGGCAAATAACCGTATCCCACGCGAGATAGCCAAATCTGATATTTTTGAATAAAAGCGATGAGAAGGGCGGGGATGAAGAGAAGGCAGCAAGCGATTATTACTAATTTTTTGACGCTTTGTTGGTCAATTTCTAGGCGGATAAGCAATCGATAAAAGCAAAATAAAGAGATTGGCAATATTGCTAAGAAAATGTTGGGGTTATTGGATTTAGTGAATTTTCCGCCGCTAAATAAGAAATGATTAAGCGCATTAAGCGGCAAGGTTGCTAAGAGCTGGTTAATAAAAGTTGAGGGCACTTTTCTTAACTCGCCGAGCATTACTCCGTCATAAGAAACTGTGGGGTTGATGTAATATCTTAAAGCTAGGGTGGCGATTGAGTAAATCGCGGTTATTGCGAGGTAACCAGAAATATTAATTAGAAAATCTTTTAGGGATTTTTTCTGGAACCACTCGAGACATAAAATTACAATCAAGGCGTAGAATGTCTTATTGTTAGATTCGCGCGCTTTTACATAAAAACACAAAGAGAGCCCAGAAAAAATAGCTAAAACTTGTAGAAGAATGGCAAAGGTGGTAAGCGAGTCGTAGCCTTCCTGCGTCGACCAAAATATGGGGATTAGAAATAAAAATAATAAACCAATTTCTGATTTTTTTGTGATCAGTTTTATCAGCCAAGCAAAAGAAGCGGCGCTTATAAAAACAAAAGCCATGCGACAAAGTTGGTAGTCAAAAGGATCGGTGAAAATGTAATAAAATGGGTATCCGGTAATAGCAGCTAGGGGATAAATCCTTCCTGAAGAAGTGATCCAACCAGTCATCTGTTCGAGGATGAATGTAGATAGATTTTTATCCTCGAGTCTGAGTGTTCCCAAAAGCAGAGAGTTGAAAATATTCGTCGCAGAAAAATCCGGCTTGCGTCAGTGGATAGAAAACTAGCAAGTAAAATGGAATCAGCATCAGAGATGCTAGAATCAGCCAGTAATCGGGTTTACTCTTGGATAAATTTGCCGTAAGCATCACTCAAAATTGTTGCGATTTTTCTATTTTTTTCACCACCGATTTCTCTTTCGTCAATTTTTGATGCGGGGCGTAGGATTAGGCTAGAGCTGGTTAAAAACACCTCGCTCGCATTGTACATTTCTTCAACAGAAAAATTTCTTTCCTCAACTTTGATT
>CANNMN010000116.1 GCA_947505885.1 Rickettsiales bacterium | reverse complement strand
CGAGCCAATAATTTATCAACGATTTCTGTGTGGCCATTTTTAACAGCAAACATCAAAGCCGTGGTGCCATCAGATCTTGCCGCGTTAACATTAGCTCCTCGCTCCAATAATTCAACAACGGTTTCTGTGTGGCCAAATCTAGCAGCAAGCATCAAAGCCGTGTAGCCATCAGAATCTGCTGCGTTAACATTAGCTCCTCGCTCCAATAATTCAGCGACGGTTTGGGTTAATCCATTTTCATCCTGAGCTTCCCCTCGAGGATTTCCTGCGGCGGTGATTAGTAGTGAATTTAAGGCTTCTTGTGAGGTAGGAGATGCTACTGAAGTAGGGGTATTTTTCATAAAGATCTAATAACGGATTTGGGTTAAGCTGTAAGATTTATTATTGTTTTTGCGTGTCAGCAAACAGCCTTAAAACTTTTTTGCTCTAGGGCTTGCGACTGAAACAAATCAGCAAATAAAACACAAAGATTAATTTTTACTGTGTGAAGATGAAGACTATCCTTCATCTTACATCCCTCCTGCAATCTGCCTAACATCGTTGAAAATCGTGAAAAGCATCAGTGTTAAGACAAGGCTATTGCTTTTCATAATTTTCTTATTTGTTCAGATCTGCTTAGATGGTTTTAAGTTTGTTAAGCTAAAATCTTTTTCTGCAACCGCATGAATTCTGCCGCCTTTTCAAATAAAACTAGATCAGCTCGTTAAACTCTTTAATCGCATAACGATCAGTCATGCCGGCGATGTAGTCAGAAATTAAAATGGCGAGAATTTTGGGGTCAGAGATTTTTGCGGCAAGCTCGGCGCGCTCGTCGGGCAGGCAGCTTGGGGAGTTCATGTAAAAATCAAATAATCGGCCGACGATTTTTTTGGCGCTCGCGGTCATGCGATTTACAGTTGAGTGATGATACATGTTTTCCATCAAAAACTTCTTCAGTGCTTGATGTGCGAATTCCATCTCGAAAGAAAAATGAACGAGAAGTTTTTTGGCTTCTCGAATGTCTTTTTCGCTCTCAATTTTATTATCGCTGAGATTTTTTTTCGTCTGCTCGATTGCATTCATCACCATTGCCAGAGTAAAGCGTTTCTTGGCTTCGCCAACTAGCATCTCGCGTTTTATTTTTGGATATTTAGTGAGTATTTCTTGGTAGATTTTTCCAATTACCGGTAAAGAAAAAAGCTCTTCGACCTTAAATAAATCAGCGCGCAGACCATCTTCGATATCGTGATTATTGTAAGCGATATCGTCAGAAATTGCAGAGATTTGCGCCTCGAGCGAGGGGAAATTTTTTAGATCTAAATCATGCGCAGCGTTATATTTACTAATGTAATCCTCTGGATCAAAAACCGGGCCGTTATGCTTCACTACACCTTCAAGCATTTCCCAAGAAAGATTTAAACCTTCGAATTCGATAAATCGCGTCTCTATTTTTGTAATAATTTTTAGCGTATGTCCATTGTGCGAAAAACCACCGAATGGCTGCATTTTCTCATCTAATGCGTCTTCGCCAGCATGGCCAAAAGGCGTATGACCCAAGTCGTGAGCGAGAGAAACTATTTCGGCCAAATCTTTATTAACTTTCAAAGCACCAGCAATCCAACGTGCGATTTGCGCAACTTCAAGTGAGTGAGTGAGTCGCGTACGATAATGATCACCTTCATGATTCACAAAAACTTGCGTCTTATATTGAAGTCTTCTGAAGGCAGAAGAGCCAATAATTCGATCACGATCGCGACCAAAAATTGAACGGAATTTTGAATCGTCATAAAATTCATGATACAAGCGCCCGCGCGACTTCATTTCATCCACAGCAAAAGGAGCGAGTTCAAAATCTATCATAATTTTTTAGCGATCAGGTAGGCAACCGCCAAAGTTACGGCTACAATTTTAAGCGCGAAAATTGTAGCTTTGATCATGATGCGCTTCGTATTAATATTAAGAGCGGGATGCCCAGGGGCACGATTTTTTCTCACTATTTTTAAGTAATAATATCTGTATTGAGCGATGATTACAGGATTATCTTAAGCCAAATAAACCAAGGAATTTTGGCGAGGTGAATCGCTTCTTGATAGGCATTAAAATCCTCGAGTGAAATCATCACTCGTTTATTTGCGCTAAATAGACCTGCTTAAACAACCCCCAATTTCTTTCCGACCTTGATGAAGGCTTGAACGGCGCGATCAAGATGATCTTTTTCATGACCAGCAGAAATTTGCACGCGAATGCGCGCTTCGTTTTTTGGCACAACTGGAAAAGAGAAGGCGATCACATAAATTCCTTCTTCTTCGATCATCATTTTAGCAAATTTGCTCGCAAGAAGGGCGTCACCAAGCATCACTGGAACTACTGGATGCACGCCATTTTTATCGCGCACATCAAAGCCAGCTTCGACCATTTTTTTACGGAAGTAAGTAGTGTTTTCAGCAAGCTTTTTAATCAAAGTTTTTGAGTGAGAAATCATGTCGAGAATCTCGATTCCAGCTGAGGCAACTGCCGGCAAAATATTGTTTGAAAAAAGATAAGGACGCGCCTTGTTACGTAATTTTTCGATGATTTCTTTGCGTGAAGCAATAAAGCCTCCACATCCGCCGCCCAAAGATTTACCAAGGGTTGAAGTGATAATGTCAACACGACCTTCAACGCCATGAAATTCTGCAGTGCCACGGCCGTTTTCGCCGATAAATCCGGTTGCATGGCAGTCATCAACCAAAACTATCGCATCATATTTTTCAGCTAAATCGCAGATTGATTTAAGATCGGCAATATCGCCATCCATTGAGAATACGCCGTCGGTGACCAATAAACGATTTCTATGTTTTTGTGCTTCTTGTAATTTTTTTTCTAAATCTGCCATGTCGTCAAATTTATAGAAATAGCGTGAAGCCTTACAAAGCCTAATTCCATCGATTAGACTCGCATGATTTAGATCGGCAGAAATTATTGCATCTTCGTTATCGAGTAGAGTCGAGAATATGCCACCATTAGCAGCAAAGCAGGAAGAAAAAGTGATTACATCTTCAAATCCCAAAAACTCAGCGAGCTTGTTTTCGAATTTTTTATGAATATCGAAAGTGCCGCAAATAAAACGAACTGAAGCAGTGCCCAGGCCATATTCATCAAGAGATTTTTTAGCGACTTCGACCACGTTTCTGTTATTCGCCAAGCCGAGATAGTTGTTAGCGCAGAAGTTAAGAAGATTTTTTTTTAAACCCTTGTGGAGGATTTCGATATTAGAAGATTGTGACGAAATAATTTCATACTCATCTTTGGCTAGCCCGGCTTCGCGGATATATTCAAGTTCAGATTTAATGCTATTTAGAAATTCTGCTTTGATCATATTTAAATTTTTGATTGGGATAAAAATGCAACCATATTTCTCGCCTCCAGGAATTGACAAGTCAAAATTCTTTCATATTTTTCTCAGCCTCTTAAGCACCCGCAGCGAACCATAAACTTCAAATAAAATCAAAATGAAAAAATTAATCGCCTGCCTAGTCGCTCTAACTTTTGTTGCTTCTTGTGCAAAATTCAGTGGTAGCAAAGAAACTGGAGCTAACAAATATTCAGCTAAAGAAGAAGCTTCAAAAGTTGAAGTAAAAAATGAAAAGAAAGCTGAAAAAAAAGAAAAAAAAGCCAAAGTTAAAAAACACGGCGGATCAGAAGTAAAATAATTTACTATAGCCTCGACTCCTTATTCTAACTGGGGTCGAGGCTTTTTTGTTTGTGAAAGAATTCCAGCTAATAAAAAAATTTTTCAAACCGCTTACCAAAAACCAATCGGCTGCGCGCGAACTTGCCGATGATGTTGCGCAGATTTCTGATCTTATAATCAGCAAAGACATGTTTGTCGAAGATGTGCATTTTTTACGCGCTGATGGTGGATTTAAAATCGCTTCTAAACTTTTACGCACAAATTTATCCGACATTGCCTCTTCTGGCTCTACACCGCTTTGTTACATGCTCGGATTTTCTAAAAATAAAAATACTGACGAAAAATTTTTACGCGATTTCGCACGCGGACTAAAATCAGTTCAAGATGAATTCGACCTTTATTTGATTGGCGGTGACACGGTAACTTCAGAAAAACTTTTCTTTTCAGTAACGATTTTTGGCAAAACAAAAAACGCTAAAGTTTTATCTCGTAATGCCGCAAAAGACGAAGACTTAATTTATGTTTCTGGAT
>CANNMN010000115.1 GCA_947505885.1 Rickettsiales bacterium | reverse complement strand
ACATGCTTGGAAATGGTACCAAAAAAATAAACACCCACTCTAAACGCCATTCCTGTAAAACTTTCGCTGGTTGAGCGAAGTCGAAACCAAGAAAGTTCGACGTAAATCTTTTCTTGGTTTCGACTTCGCTCAACCAGCGAAAAGATTAAACTTTTTATGAAAAACCTACCAATAATTTTCTGCCATTATGGCTTCAGCAAATATCTTCCTTACGTTTTTGACTGCGCAAAAATTTCTAATCCAAATAAGGAAATTATTTTACTCGGCGACGAATCAAACAAAGAAGTCGCACTACGCTGTGGTGTAAAACATTTTAATCTAACTGATTTTGCTTTTGGTGATGAGTTAAAAACTTTTGACGACACTTACAGACTAATCACCTCACAAGCATTCGACAGTTACAAGCATGGTGAAGATTGGAACAAATTCGTCTTTCGCAAATGGTTCATCTTGTACAATTTTTTGATAAAGCATGGCATCGAAAAATTTTGGCATTTCGACTCCGACAACATGATTTTTAAAGATCTTGCATTGGTCGAACACAGGTATTCTGAAATTGATTTCACCGAACAATCCAACGGAGATTGTATCAAAGGATATTTCGGAAATATTCAAACAATTCACCGCTACAACCAAAAAATTATTGAGGTCTTTTCGCGCAAAGAATTCCTCCAAAAAACTGAGCAAGAGATGAAGGAAAATAATTTTCCGTGCAGCTTCAATGAGATGTCGGTTTACGCTATTTTTAAAGCGGAAGAAAAATTTAGAACGATCGGACTTGCCGAGATCGTCGAGAATAGTTTTTTTGATGATTTAATCTGTCGCGGCTTCGGGATGAAGATGGAAAAATTGCCGCTTGGAGAAGACGTAAAAGTAGTTCACATGAATCCTGATGGAAGATTTTTTTGCATCGAAGAATCAAGTGGCGCGGCGATTGAAGCCTATCTTTTGAATTTAAGCTGGATTCCAATTTACGTCTTTGATGCCATTCTTAAGCATTTTCGTGAGAATTATAAAAAGCCTAATTGCGCCTTTGACTCAAAGAGTAAAATACTCTCAGAAATTCCTGTTCCGCTCAAACAAAATCTAAAATTTCTCCGCAAAAAAATTAAGAAACTTTGGCAAAAAAATCGTCATTAATTCATTCTTTCTAAGTAATCATCTCTAACAAAGAAGGCATTAACTTGTGATGAATCAGTGCCGACAAATTGATATTTCTTCTTCTTTGCCAAATCTATAATGGCATCTAAGGAGCTTCCCGCAGAACTCTTGCGGTCCCACATGAAGTTTGCTTCATAAGGCTGAATATATCCAGAAGGAGCATTTTTGTTGAACTCGCATATCAAGATAATCGCCTCAACACAATCAATAGCGTTCATCACCCAATAATCATTACCGTCAATATCAATACTTAGAATGCCAATAGTCTTATCTGAACTCAAAGATAGTCCGGAATTGATTATTTTATTAATGCTTTCCGCAGTAATAAATTCACACATAACTTGCAGATTATATTTCCAAAAATTCTCATGGCTTTTGATTCTCTCAACCTCTTTTGGATCACCTTCAATGACTAATCCGCGCCAATTCCGATCGGCACTTAAAAGAAGTCGCGTATTTGATTCGTAATAATCACCAACCCCGAATTCTACGAATATTTTATGTTCGTTTGGAATATCAAGTTTGCTCAAAAGATATTGGATTATCCCATCTTCTCCATTCTGTGAAAAGACTTTGAACTCAATTTCAGATAAATCTTTAACTGATTTGGATGCATTTAGACTAGCAAGAATTTTACCTTGGAGCACTTTTGAATCTTCGCTATTTTGCAAAATTCGACAGGTGTTTTTGTAAGCCTTGCGGATGTAACGAATGGTTTTTAAAAACATAAATTTATCTGAATTTTCCGAAGCTTAATCTACTTAAAAGCTTTTGGGATTGAAGAAAATCAAATTTTTTTCCTAAGTAAAAAATCGAATATTAAATTTGCAGTAGCTTCAATTGTTTTTTCTTTTTGGCATCACACCGAAGTATTTAAAAAATCTACCTTATTTTGCGGCAAAACGCTTCATGCATTGTGAATGAAGTCGATGTTGTTGCTTTTCTTGAACGTTACGGATTTAAGAAAATTAGTGCCGAAAAATTTTCCCACCAAGGGCGGATGGTTATTTCATCAAAAGCCAAATACCTCATCAGTCCCCATGGGTCCGGCCTTACCAAAATGCTCTTCATACAAAAAGGTGTTTATGTTTTAGAACTCGCAAACAAATCAAAAACAGTGAAACTGTTAACTGATTACTACAAAATAGCCGATATTATTGGCATAAATTACGTTTACCAAGAATACGAAATTGGTGAAGATAAAAAGAGCAAAAACATCAAATTCACACGAAGGCAGCATTCACATCGACCTCGCTGAATTAGAAAGAAATCTAAAATTGATTCTCACATGAACTACTTAAAAGACCGCTCCATTATTGAGATTGTCGGCACTGATCGCAAAAAATTTCTACAAGGATTAATCACCAATGATACAGAAAAAGCCTCAGCATCAAATCTGATTTACGCCGTTATGCTCAATGCTACAGGCAGATTTCTTTACGATTTTTTTATTTTTGATGACGGCGAAAAGTTAGTATTGGATTGCTTTGCCGCGCGACGTGATGAAATTTTTCAAAAGTTGAATTTTTACAAATTACGCTCGCAAGTCATCATTAAAAAAAATGACGAACTCAAAGTAATTTCTAATGAAAGCGGTCAAGGATTTCTTGATCCACGCAATCCAAAACTTGGTCACCGACTCTATTCCAGTAAGACTTACGACTCACCCACAACTTATGATTTTTCTCGCATATCTCTAAAAATTCCCGAATCCGAAAATGATCTAACTTATGAAAAATCTTTAATTCTTGAATTTGGCTTCGACGAGTTAAATGCAATTGATTACAACAAGGGATGCTACGTTGGACAAGAGCTCACAGCTCGCACGCATTATCGCGGCGAGATCAGGAAAAAAATTTTTCATGTTAAACTCGCGAGTAATAAGGCAGAAAAAAACTCAGAGATTTATTGCGAAGGAAAATCGGTCGGCATAATTTTGTCTTCAATTTTCCATGAGAATGAATTACACGCCTTGGCCCTAATCAAGGATCCGCAAGATATTGATCTAGCGAAACTCAATTACTCTGAAACATCCCCTGAGCAAAAAATTTCCGTCATTAGTTAATGTTTCAAATCTACTTACCCATCGCTGAAATTCCGGTAAATATACTTTTGGTATTGTTGCTAGGGCTAGGTGCTGGCTTTTTAGCCGGCATGTTTGGCATTGGTGGAGGGTTTTTAGCGACACCATTTTTGATGTTCATCGGCATCCCTCCGGCTATTGCCGTTTCTACTTCCACTAACCAGATTATTGCCGCTTCCGTCTCTGGGCTACTCGTACAATTTCGTAAAAGAAATGTCGATATTAAGATGGGCTTATTTCTCGTACTTGGTGGATTTTTTGGCTCGACTTTTGGCGTTTCAATTTTTCGAATCCTACAAAGTTCTGGTCATATCGACATAGTAATCGCTCTCGTTTACGTGATTTTCCTCGGCACTATTTCCGTCACAATGTTAATCGACAGCGTACGCACTTTGATGGAAAAAAAATATGGTGTGACTTGGGACAAAAAACCCGAACATGGCGAGGGAGGCTTTCTGAAGCGCCTCGAAAGACTTCCTTGGCAAGTCTATTTTCCAAAATCTGAAATCACTGTCAGCATTTTAATTCCGATAATTCTTAGCGCCGGAATTGGCATTCTAGTTGCTTTAATGGGAATTGGTGGCGGATTTTTGATGATCCCTGCAATGATCTACATCTTGCGTATGCCTTCAAGTGTAGTTGTCGGCACCTCGCTATTTCAAATCGTCTTCATCGCCAGCAACGCAACTTTTCTGCAAGCGGTTACAAGCAATAATGTCGACATCGTGCTCGCATTTTTAATGATCATTAGCTCAGCCGTCGGCGCCCAAATCGGCACGCGCGCCGGATACAAAGTCGACGCTGACAGCATGCGTTCTTTTCTAGCCTTGTTGCTTCTTGGCGTTTGTGTTAAAATGCTTTTTATCCTCTTCACCGAACCTTCTCACCTCTACATAATTGAGGTGTTAAAACGATGAAAAAACTTGCGATTCTTTTATTTTT
>CANNMN010000114.1 GCA_947505885.1 Rickettsiales bacterium | reverse complement strand
TTGGAATACAAAAAAAGGCTTTGAAAAGTTACTCAAAGAAGAAATGCCCGCCTCTGCATATAAGGGTATTTCAGTTTTTAGACCGCGAAGCGATGAAAATATCGCTACCGTTATTTTCAATGGTGAAGAGGGCGATGACACAATGTATCTTACTCTCCCAAATAGTCCGCAATGTTACGTAAGAGTATCTAGGTGTGATAAAGATGAAGAAATTAAAGTGTGGCGTAACGGTAAAGAAGCTATGGAACGACACAAAAAAGGCGATGTAATAATTGACACCGGAGTTGTCTTTCACAAAGAAGAAAAAGGAAAATATACACCGATAATTTTTGATGAACTTGATAAAAGATTTGGTGAACAAGTTAAACGGGCCGCTCTTGATTTCAAAATTAAGGCGATCTCAGTTAATGAAGGTCAGCGCATAAGCTCGTCGATGCTTTATGAGGGCAAGGAAATCTCTCTGGATCTTGTGGCAAAAACCTCGCCTATTCAAAAAGTAGATAGTCATAAGCCGAAAGAAAAACCAAAAGACCAAGATGTAGTCTTTCTTCGGAATCCAGAAGGCGAAATTTTATCTGCTGATCTGGTTGTTAAAATCGGTAAGAATGCTAAGTTGATCATCAGTGGTAATGTTGATCACGATGGTAATCGTTTAAAACTTGTTACTGATCTTGGTGGTAAATATCCCGTCAAAAAAGAATATCCTCAAATAGATCGAGCAATCCCGAATCAAACTTTTAAAAAAGACCTTCAGGAAGTCATGAATGGTTTATCTAGGAAGGAAAAAA
This sequence comes from Rickettsiales bacterium, assembly GCA_947505885.1. Taxonomy (GTDB): domain Bacteria; phylum Pseudomonadota; class Alphaproteobacteria; order Rickettsiales; family UBA1997; genus UBA2645. The sequence continues at coordinate 3,426 of CANNMN010000114.1, read as the reverse complement.
GAGCTTTTAAAAAAGAGTTAAAAAAACATTTTTCTAGCAAAAAACTAAAAAGCGAAGATGCTCCAGATGTAATTGAAGATGCTCCAGATGTAATTGTAGACACTGTATTGGGAATATTGTTTCAAGGGGGGTCAACAAAATATGCAGTTATTAACTCCTGTGCGAAATTTGATTTGGTTGTTCCCGTAAAATCAGAATCTCCTGAAGAAGGATTGCCCCCAGAAATCCATTTTAAAGACGAAAAAGGAGAGTTGAAGAGGATGGCTTTAGATGATCCTGATGCTAAGGAAAAAATTTCCCGCTTGGTAGACAGAAAATTTCTGCTTAATTTCTTTTCTGATGAAGAAATTCCTCAGAAAATAGAAGATTGCCCTGGAGATGAAAAAATACTCAATTTGCTTTGCGAAAGAATTAAAGAGCGTTGCGAAGAAGCTCACATTACAGTCGGTTTTCAAACAGTTAAAAGTGATGACACGCTTAACTATGAGTCGCAGTACAAAAATGTTGGTGAATTAGAAATTAAAACTTTTAGAGCAAAGAAATCTTGTGGTGAAGAAAGAGAAGAGGCCAAATCAGCAGAATCTAAGGAGAAACCAAATTTTATGATTGCATCAGGTTTGGTAAATGTTTTTACGCCGCGAGATTCTTTTAGGCCTAGGAGTCCGGGTACGGTTCGTGGTGGTTAACATGTCGCTCACAAACTTTAACGTAATCGTAATTGGCGGAGGTCATGCTGGAATTGAAGCTGCATGTGCTTCCGCACGCATGGGTGCGAAGACTTTATTGGTTACTAAGAAATCAGAAAATCTTGGTGAGATGTCGTGCAATCCCGCGATTGGCGGCGTGGCAAAAGGAACAATAGTCAGAGAAATTGATGCGCTTGATGGCGTTATGGGCAAAGCCACTGACATGGCAGGGATTCATTTTCGTATTTTAAATTCTTCGAAAGGTGCAGCAGTTCATTCGCCGCGTGCGCAAGCCGATCGCAAACTTTACAAAAAAGCTATCAATCAAATTTTAGAAAATTACCCCAACCTCGATATCATGTTCGACAGCGTTGAAGATATTTTGATAGAAGATGGAAAAGTAGTCGGCCTTAAAACCAACAGCCAAAAGATTGCAGCCAAATCAGTAATTCTCACGACAGGAACTTTTCTCCGTGGCATGATTCATATTGGCGACAAAAAAATTCCTGCAGGACGCGTCGGTGAAGAGCCTTCGCATGGACTTTCAAAAACTCTTGAGCGTCACAAATTCATGCTGTCGCGACTTAAGACTGGAACACCTCCACGCATTTTAAAATCTTCTATTAATTTTGCTGATCTTGAGCCGCAACCAAGTGACGATGAGCCGCAGCCATTTTCATATTTAAACGAAAAAATTTTTATTCCGCAGATTTCTTGCTACATTACTTACACAAATGCCGAAACGCATAAAATTATTAAAAATAATTTAGATAAATCTGCGATGTATGGCGGTCACATTGCTGGTGTTGGCCCGCGTTATTGCCCGTCGATTGAAGATAAAATTCATCGTTTCGCAGATAAAGAGCGTCATCAAATTTTCCTAGAACCAGAAGGTCTTGATTCAGATTTAATTTATCCAAATGGCATCTCAACTTCACTTCCTGAAGAAGTTCAAATCGAGTTTTTAAAAACAATTCCCGGTCTCGAAAATTGCATCGTTACGCAACCAGGATATGCGATTGAATATGATTTTGTTGATCCGCGCGAATTACTGCCAACGCTTGAAACAAAAAAAATTCGTGGGTTATTTCTTGCTGGGCAAATCAACGGAACCACAGGTTACGAAGAAGCTGGAGGGCAGGGGATTGTAGCTGGAATCAATGCTGGTTTAAAGTCATTGTCGCCGATCGAGCGAAGCTTTCCCCCGATCGAGTCGAACTCACCCATGGAGTCGAACTCAACGATCGAGCTGAACTTGCCCATCGAGCTGGACTTACCGCCGATCGAGCGGAGTCGAGATCAAGGTAAACATCAAGAACCATCCCTTACTCTCAAATCCCCTCGAGCAAGGGACTGCGAAGATGAATTTGTTTTAGATAGATCGAACAGCTACATCGGCGTAATGATTGACGATCTCACCAGTCTCGGCACTTCCGAGCCATACCGCATGTTAACCTCTCGCGCTGAATATCGCTTAAGTATTCGTGCCGATAACGCCGATGCGCGTTTAACAGAAATGGGATTTGCAATCGGCTGTGTCGGACTCAAACGCGCAGAAAAATTTTTAGAAAAAAAATCGCGCCTCAGCTCAGCAAAAAATTTACTCACGAGCCTAAAAATTTCTCCAACAAAACTCGCAGAATTTGGGGTGACAATAAAACAAGATGGAGTTGTTCGTGACGCTTTTCTTCTTCTTTCTTTTCCAGAAATAAATTTTTCTACGCTCGAAAAAATTTGGCCTGAAGAAATTTCTCAAATCGACACCGCTACAAAAAAACAGATTGCGATCGAGGCACTTTACTCTTCTTACCTTGAGCGCCAAATGCGCGATTTAGAAATTTTTCGACAGGATGAAAATCTTAAAATTCCACTTGATCTTGACTATGCCCAAATTCAAAGTCTTTCGAATGAGACGCGTGAAAAGTTAAGTCGCTTTCGCCCGACTACAATCAAGTCTGCATTCAAGATTCAAGGCATCACCCCAGCTTCGGTAATGGCGGTGATGGTCTACATTAAAACAAAATACAAAAAGAATGAGAACTAGCTTAAAAAGCTTCATAATTTTTTTGGTTTTTTTTGCGCAAAAATCATTTGCCGATGATTACGTTTCGACCAATGATGTCGTTAAAGAAATTGAAAGAACTTTAATCTTCGACAAGTCATCGCGTCAGCAAATTGATTTTTACAAAAAGAAAAATCTTAGCAGAAAAAGCGACATCGATATCGAGGCTGGAAATGACGAAAAATCAACGTCATCAGTCAAGATAGATATGGTGGTTGCAGATTCAAAAGTTGGTTCAGCTAGCCTGAGAGAAAAAGAGCAAATCGCTTATAATTCAGTTTTGATCGGACAGTATGAGGTGGCAATTGAGCTCTACAAACAAGTACTAGAAAAAGAACGGGATAATTCCTATTCTAAATTTGCCCTTGCTACGGTTTATCAAAAGATTGGCCAATTCCGTCAGGCCAAAACGCTCTACTATCAAATGCTTAAATCTGGCGTTGAAAATCAAGAAGAAGTTGTTGGAAATTTATTAGATATTTTAATCGAAGACTCGCCGCAAGACGCGACATACCTGCTTTCGCGCCTCGCCGTGCAAAATCCTGATTCGCCAAATATTCTCGCTTTTGCCGCCCTCGCGTACAACAAGGCAAAAAACCATGATCAGGCAATTTCTTTGATGCAAAAAGCCATCACGCTCGATTCCGAGAATGTTGATTACAAATATAACTTGGCAGT
>CANNMN010000113.1 GCA_947505885.1 Rickettsiales bacterium | reverse complement strand
TTCCAGATTTTTCGGCGATTTTTTTTGCGAGATTTAAAATTTCTGCACCGTCAGGGCGAGTGATTACGTCGTGACCCAAAATTAACATTGGGTTTTTGTAAGCAGACAAATCGATGCTTTTTAACGCAGAAAGATCGTCGCCTAAATTTTCGTAAGCGTAGGTAAGATCAGCGTCTACACCGACTGAGAAAATTTTTAATTTCTTGCTCAAGAATCTTTTGCGTAGACGCGCATTCAAGATTGGCGCGTCTTTACGAGGATTAACGCCGATTAGCAAACAAGCGTCAGACTCGTCAATTCCAGAAATCTTTGTGTTGAATAGATAAGAGGCTGAGTCTGTGGCGCTAAATTTTTCGCCGCTCAAACGGCAATCAAAATTTTTAATTCCGAGTTTTTCGCATAATTTTCTTAGGGCATAATTTTCTTCAGCGGAGGAAAGTTTTCCACTGAGAACGGCTATTTCACTAGGGCTAACAGCTTTAACTTTTTCAACGATTGCCTTGTAAGATTGTTCAAAACTTGCTGATTGCAACTTTTCTGCACCCTTAACGTAAGGTTTGTCTAGGCGCTGATATTTCAGGCCGTCGTAGCAAAAACGTGTTTTGTCAGAAATCCATTCTTCGTTAATTTCTTCATTCAGGCGCGGAAGAATTCTCAGCACTTCGATGCCGCGCGAATCAATACGTATGTTGCTTCCAACCGCATCCATTACGTCGATTGTTTCAGTTTTATTTAATTCCCAGCTGCGCGCTTTGAAAGCATAGGGCTTAGAGGTGAGAGCACCAACCGGACAAAGATCGATAATATTTCCAGAGAGTTCAGATTTAATATTTTGATCAAGGTAAGTGGTTATTTCCATTCCTTCGCCGCGATTAATTGCGCCAAGTTCCGTAGTTCCCGCAACATCTTCAATGAATCGAATGCATCGGGTGCATTGAATACAGCGTGTCATTTGTGTCTTCACGAGAGGTCCCATGTTTTTATCTTGGACAGCTCTTTTCTGCTCGTGGTAATTACTCTTACCATTGCCATATTGGTAGGCCTGATCCTGTAAATCGCACTCACCACCTTGATCACAAATAGGGCAATCAAGTGGGTGATTGGCGAGTAAAAATTCCATCACTCCTTCACGCGCTTTTTTAACCATTGGCGTATCAGTGTGAATTTTCATTCCTTCGGTAGCCGCCATAGCACAAGATGCGACCGGCTTCGGTGGCATTCCTTCAACTTCTACTAAACACATGCGACAGTTACCAGCGATGGCCAAGCGCTCATGATAACAGAAGCGCGGCACCTCGACATTAGCTATTTCGCAGGCTTGGATAATGGTTAATCCATCAGCAATTGTTACGGATTTGCCGTTAATTGTGACTGTAGGCATGAGTTAGTTTTTAGTAGATCTAGAAAGGAATTTCGTCGTCATTTTCTTCGACAGAAATATCGGAATTATTATTACGCGATTTGTTGCTCGAATAATCAGAAGATGAAGATGATTGTCCGGAGCTACGTTCGCGAGAATCAAGAATTTGCAGGCTCGAGTTAAAATTCTGCAAAACGATTTCGGTAGTGAATTTTTCTACACCTTGAGCGTCAGTCCATTTTCTGGTTTGTACAGACCCTTCGACGTAAAGTTTAGTACCTTTTTTAACGTAATTTTTAACGATATTTACAAGGCCTTGAGAAAAGATTACTAAGCGGTGCCATTCAGTTTTTTCTTTCTTTTCGCCAGTGCTTTTGTCTTTCCAGCTTTCGGAAGTAGCGAGAGAAAAATTAGCGATTTCACGTCCGTCTGAGAGGGTACGAACTTCTGGATCTTGGCCAACATTGCCAACCAGAATTACTTTATTAATAGACACTTGGGACTCCTTTAATTGATGGGTTAATCTAGGTCGCGCGGAAGCTAAAAAGTAAAAAATTAAACGCTACTTGAAAAGTAGTAAGGCCTAAACAGAGTTCGCTTCCTTTTTTCGCTGCAACACAATTTGAATTCTTATGAAAAAGACTTTCTTAACTTTTCTAACTTTAATTTTTGCTTTTATGAATCACGCATCTGCACAAAAAAACAAACAACAAATTCAGGATCTCGAAAATATCCTCTACATCGATTTAAAATATGGTCGCGTAGTGATCGAAATGATGCCAAAAACTGCACCACAACACGTCGAAAGAATCAAAGTTTTAGCGCGGAAAAAATTTTATGACGGAATAGTTTTTCACCGCGTTATTGATGGCTTCATGGCGCAAACTGGCGATCCAACAGGAACCGGAATGGGCGGTTCAAAAATGCCAAATCTTAAAGCAGAATTTTCTGACGAGCCGCATGTGCGTGGCGCGCTTTCAATGGCAAGATCTGGTCAACCAGACAGTGCTAACAGCCAATTTTTTATTGTAACTCACGACTCAAGATTTCTTGACGGACAATACACAGTTTGGGGACGCGTAATCAAAGGAATGGAATTTGTCGACAAAATCAAAAAAGGTGCCGGACAAAGTGGCAGCGTTTCTGATCCAGATGCGATGATTAAAGTCAGTGTAGCTGCCGATGTAGAGAAGAAGTAAAAGATTGAGGCTCTAACTAGCATCGCCGGCAAAATTGCGCAAAAAATTTCTTTTGTGTTTAGTTATATTTGACCTGGTCAAGTATTTTGACGGCGATGTTGTTTGTGCCATTTTTAACTACATCCGACAAGAAAAAAATAAAAAAAGTTGCAGATAGCGTAATGAATTGCCTAATCGAAAAAGCGATTTCCAAAATAAGTCCTCTCAAAACAATCAAATTTCCTAGATCATCGCCTGTGCTAGAACGGATTCAAAAAATTCCCGCTCACCATGCAATCAAGGCGCAGAGGATAATCTGGTTTGTAATGAGTGTTCAAATTTAGCTAAAACCCCAATGACTTACGACTCCAACAATATCTTCGCTAAAATTATTCGCGGCGAAATTCAGGCTAAAAAAATTTACGAAGACGAAAATATTTTAGCCTTTCACGATATTTCTAAAGCAGCTCCTACTCACGCGCTCGTGATTCCAAAAGGTGCATTCAAAAATTTTTCTGATTTTGTTGTTAATGAAACTCCTGAAAAAATTTCTAACTTTTTTAAAAAGGTTTCTGAAATTGCTACCCTGCTTGCAGCGGATAAATCAGGCTTTCGCTTGATTTCAAATATTGGCTCCGACGCGCATCAAACAGTTCCCCATTTTCACGTTCACATTCTTGCGGGCAAAAAAATGGGCCCCCTAATTTCTTCCGACAATCAACTGAGGTAAAAAATGGCTAAAATGAAAGAAGCGACGCTAATTATTCACGCTGGACGCAACCCTAAGGAGCAGGGCTGTATGGTGAATCCGCCTATTTATCAAAGCTCAACAATTGCTTTTCCAACTCTCGAAGCATTGATTCACGCTGAGCGCGGTTACGCTAATAATGATTTGGTTAAGCCCTACGAACTCAAGTACGGACGTTACGGAACACAAACAAATTTTGCGCTCGAGAAAGCTATCGCTGAACTTGATCGTGGTTATAATTCATTCGTTACTTCTTCGGGCGCAGCGGCGGTAAATACTGCTCTTATGGCCTTTCTAAAAATGGGAGATCATTTGCTTTTGGTTGATAGCGTTTACTCGCCAACTCGCGGTTTCGCCAGCAAGTTTCTTAAAAAACTCGGCATTGAAACTACTTACTATGATCCATTGATCAATGCGGCCGGTCTCGAAAAATTAATTCAAAAAAATACCAAAGTAATTTTTTTCGAAAGCCCAGGATCTCTCAGCTATGAAGTACAAGATATTGATGCGCTTTGTAAAATTGCTAAGAAGCATAAAATCACGACGATCATAGATAATTCATGGGCTAGCGGTATTTGCTTTAAGCCGCTTGATCACGGAGTTGATGTTGTCGTAACGGCAGTAACCAAGTATATTAACGGCCATTCCGACGTGATGATGGGCGCGATTACTGTGCAGAAAAAAGATTTCCTCGCCATGTATGACGCCTTTAGATACATGGCGGTAAACGCCGCTCCATTTTCTTCTTACATGGCGCAGCGCGGTTTACGCACAGCGAAAATCAGAATGGAGCATTGTGCTAAAACGGCGCTAGATCTGGCTTCTTGGCTCGAAAAACGTCCAGAAGTTTTAAAAGTTTTATACCCAGCTTTGCCTTCCGATTCAAATCACAAAATGTGGAAAAAATATTTCAGCGGCGCGGCGGGCTTGTTCACGGTTGTTTTAAAGAAAAAATATCCAACCGAACAGCTTGCAAAAATGCTTG
>CANNMN010000112.1 GCA_947505885.1 Rickettsiales bacterium | reverse complement strand
TGCTTACACTTCGCAAACCACGATTAGAAATATTGAAAGTTGTTTGAAGCGCTGTCAGTTGTCGGTAAATAGCTACATAGCCGAGCCTTACGCCTCCGGACTTTCATGTCTCTCTGACAATGAGATGAATATCGGCACTTTGTTAATTGATATTGGCGGAAGTTCAACTTCATTTTCTCTGATTCACGAAGGCAAATTACTCTACGTTGGCAATTCAAAAATCGGCGGAAGTCATGTCACCAAAGACATTGCAACTATTCTTGGCATCAGCGTGCAAGTGGCAGAAAAAATTAAAAACCTAAATAGCTCATTGTTGATTTCGCCGATCGAAGAAAGAGAGGCGATCAAGTTTAAATTTTCTGAAGATTTTGAAGAGCAGGATATGGTTACCGTCACCCGTATTGAGCTTCGCGATATAATATCTTCAAGGCTTGAGGAGCTATTTGAATCTGTTAAATCTGTTCTAGAAAAATCCGGCGTACCGCTCTACATGCTCGGAAATATCGTTCTCAATGGTGGTGTTTCAGCGACGGTTGGAATCGATAAATTAGCCGCAGAAATTTTCCAAAAAAATGTGCGCATTGGCTATCCAAATAAATTTGAGAAAGTTCCGTCAGCTATTTTAAACCCAGCAAATTCATGCTCTCTTGGCATGCTATCCTTTCTTCGCAATCTTCACATGCGCGAAAAAATCAAAGATGGATTTGAGAGTAGAAATAGTTGGTTTCGTAAATTTATTGAGAAGCTGGTTGGCTAATTTGTAATTTTTTGATATCTAATGCTATCCAACAATACAACTGGTGTGAGTGTCGGGAGCCACCACCACGCAAACCCGGCGTGTGTAACTATTTCCTGTGAGGGTGTTGTATTTGTTACTCTCCCGACGTCTGACACTATTTTTATCGGGTTAGAATTAACAAGAGAAATTTACAGAAATTTTATTTTCTATCGGTCTTTTTTCTCTGAATAAAACAACTCGAAGTAGGTGTTTGGTTTTATTGAATCTTTGTTATTTCACTCCTCGTAATGACGAAGTTAGCTCTGCTTAAAATAATAGAATTCTTTAACGGCCCATTCCGCCGCCATCATTATCGCGACCAAAATCTTGCCTAGCTTTAATTATTTGTGAGAATCCTCCTTGTTGTCCGAAGCGGCTGTCGTAATGAGTGCCAACGCTAGTTTTATCATGTTCGTCGTGATCATGTTTGAGATGTTTGCCGATGCCGAGTCTAATTTTTTTGAGTTTCCAGAGCGTTAGATCTTTGTTAGCTCCCGACAGCGGAACAAAAGATCCCATTTTATCTACATCTTTTGAGCGCTTGTCCCATATGTCTTCGATAATTTTTTCAGGCTCATCTTTCTCCTCTTTAGTTCCTTTTTTTCCTCCCTCTAAGCCCCCAACTTCGCGATCTAAATTTCTTTGCTGATAATTTTCCGGACGAACAGAGAGGTCGTGATCTTTAAGTGAGAGAGTCGCGCGAGATGCCTGTGGCTTATCGGTTTTATAGGCTGCAGATCCAATGTTTAGGCTAGTTGAAGTTGATTCAGATTTCTTCAAATCTTGAGGTTTTTTAAGAAATTTGAATGCTGCGATTAAAGTTAAAACCACGCTGAGGGCGACTATTATTCCAATCATAACTCCTCCAATTTTTTTATTACTGCGAAGGCAGAAGATATTTTATTTTGTGTCGAAGACGTGTTGCAAACAAACAAAACTCGTTGCCCAGTATGTAACTTAATCTTGTTCTTACTCGCAAAAATCATTGTCAGTAATTTTTCTGGGTTGCGAAATTGATTATTCTTGAAGCCAAGCACTAGGCCGTCCGAAGTTGATTCAAATTTTTCGATCCCGAGTTTTTTGCAGAGATGTTTTAGTTTGGTGATTTCGATTAAATTCAAAATTTCTTCCGGAATTTTTCCGAAGCGATTATTCATTTCATCGATAAGATTTTGCGCATCTTCATCATTCTTAATCATCGCAATTTTTTTATAGAAGCTCATGCGAAGAGATAGGTCTGGCATGTATTCTTCTGGAATGAGAAGAGAGATTCCAAGCTTGATTTGAATTGAAAAATCGAGATTTTCTTCACTCTTCGACAAGTTTGGAATGATCACAGATTTGTCATGCTGAGCTTGTTGAAGAATGTCCTTTTTTAGATCTTCAATAGTTTCCAAAAGCATTTGCTGATAAAGTTCCACCCCAGTTTCCTTAACATGTCCCGACTGCTCATCGCCAAGTAAATTACCACTGCCACGAATATCCATGTCGTGACTTGCAACGGTAAATCCAACGCCAAGTGAATCGAGATTCTGCATCACTTCTAATTTTTTCTGCGACTCATCGGAAACTTTTTTGCGATGATCAAGCATCAAATAACAGTAAGCGCGAACCTTGCCACGACCAACGCGTCCACGAAGTTGGTAGAGTTGCGAGAGGCCAAACATTTCAGCTTTGTAGATGATCATACTATTGGCTTCGGCGATATCGATTCCTGATTCGACGATTGTAGTCGAGAGCAACATGTCGATTTTTCCGTCGACAAAATCATTCATGATTTGATCAAGTTCAGTAGGCGACATTTGACCGTGGGCGTGGGTAATTTTAATTTCCGGTAGAAGAATTTTTAGGCGCGGTTCCATCTCTTCAATGTCGCGAATGCGTGGCACAACAAAAAATATGCGGCCGCCGCGATTATATTCGCGCATTACTGCCTCGCGCACGATTACAGAATCGTAAGGCATTACGAAGTTGCGCACTGCTAAGCGATCGAGTGGCGGGGTGGCAATTAAGCTCAAATCCTTTACACCAGTGAGCGACATTTGCAGTGAGCGCGGAATTGGCGTAGCTGAAAGTGTTAAAACATGAACCTCGTGACGCAGTTCCTTTAATCGCTCTTTTTGCGCGACGCCGAAATGTTGTTCTTCGTCGATAATTACGAGCGAGAGATTTTTGAATTTTATATTTTTTTGGAGCAGGGCATGAGTTCCAATAACGATCTGCGCTGATCCCGCCTCAATTTCTTCGCGAGTTTTTTTTGCATCAGAGTTGCTTACAAGTCGCGAAAGCTGCGCGATTTTTATGCCAGTTCCTTCAAAGCGTTTGGTAAAATTTTTGTAATGCTGTCTGACTAAAAGCGTTGTTGGCGCCACAATTGCGATTTGTGATCCTTTCTTCCCCACTACTGATGCCGTTGCGCGCATTGCTACTTCAGTTTTTCCGAAACCGACATCGCCGCAAATTAGACGATCCATCGGTGAGCCCTTCGCTAAATCCTCTTCAACTTCTTCAATCGCACGTGCTTGATCTTCGGTTTCAACAAAGCCGAAACGTGATTTAAATTCGTCGTAAAAATGTTGATCTGGAATAAAAATTTCTGCTTTCTTTAAGTGGCGTGCAGCAGCAATTCTTAAGAGTTCTTCGGCTGCGACTTTAATTCGTTTACGAACTTTTTCACGACGATTTTTCCAGCCTGCGAGGCCGAGACGATCGAGTTGAATCAAAGGATTATCAGCGCCATAACGCGTGATCAAGTCAATATCGTGAACAGGAACAAAGAGAGTTTCATTGCCGCCGTAAGCAATCTTGATCATGTCGGTTTTGATGCCGATCGCAGTTATTGTTTGAATGCCTTCGAATCTGCCGATGCCATGATCGCGATGGACGACGAGCTCGCCTAGTGCAATGCTTAATCCTTCTTCAATTAATCTTCGTGACGCGGCTTTGCTACTTTTTTTACGGATAATTTTTTCTCCGAAAATTGCTTGCTCGCCGATGAGCATGAAATCGGAAGTGTAAAATCCGAGATTGAGCGGAAGAAGAACCGTTGGGAATTTTAGATTGTAATCGGGAAGAATTTTTGCGATGCGATCGCGAAAACTTTCGGTCAGGCAAGCGATAATAGTTTTGGTGTTTGAGACAAAATCTTTGACGAGTTCGAACGGATCTTTTTGGTTGGTACGGCCGGCGAGTGCGAAGTCTGGTACTGGCTTGATCTCTAGGTCTAAAACACGAATTTTATTCTGAGCTTGTCGAGCCATGCTTGGCATTCCTTCGGCAAGTTCAGGTTGACCAAGAATATCGAATTTATTGAACTGAATTGAAATCGTTTTTTGTAAATTTTTCTCAAATTCTGCGGCAGAAAAATAAAGTAAATCAGGGGGAATCGCGTGGTAAGTTTTATCGTGATTACGAGCTTGAAAATATTCGTGAATCAACTCATCACTCTTCTTGGAAAGAAGAAAAACTTCGTCGCTAAAAAATGTAACGGGATTTTTTAGATAATCAAAAAAACTG
>CANNMN010000111.1 GCA_947505885.1 Rickettsiales bacterium | reverse complement strand
AAGAGTGATGCGATAAAATTTGAATATGAGATAGCGCAAGTAAAGGCGCGGCGTTTTGAATATGAGTCTAAACTCATGCAGGCTAAATTTGCCTATCGCAATATTGTCGGAGATTTGCATTTCGGATTACATTTGCCGCCAATCACTCCCGAAAAATTTGATGAAAAAACCTCTGTCGAGAAAGCGATCGCCAATAATGAAAATCTAAAATCTTACCGCTTCAAACATCTCGCTTCGCAATCTTCTTACAGTGTGCAGAAGTCAGAATTTTCGCCGAGTGTTTCTGTTGTTGGATCAATCAGCCGTCAAAATAATGCGATTTATTTGAATGGTCAGGATTTCCAAAATCGCTCAGTTTACCTCAATGTCTCGGTGCCATTTTTTCAAAAGGGCGTTGAATATTCCAACCTCAATAAAACACGAAACGAGATGTCGGCAGCGCGCGAAGAAGTTGAAGTGGAGAAAGATGAATTAATAAAAGATGTCGGCCAAGCAATGCAGGAATATGAACTAAGTTTAAACATGACCTCTTCAAACCAGAGCCTGTTTGGCTTGGCAAAAGAGCGAGCTGAAATTTTAACCAAAAGATTTGACGCCGGCACTGAAGATGTAATAGAACTTTTACGCGCTAAAATTGAGCTGAATGAAAAACAAATTTCTCTAATAAATTCACAATCCGACCTAACCGACGCTTATTACAAAATAAAATTTCTACTTGGGGAGATTTGATGAAAACAACCCCGCTAGAGTCAGTTCTTAAAAGTTGTAATCGCACCTTTCTTTTCGCCTCTTTTTTTAGCTTATTCATAAATCTTTTTACTCTTTCTGCTTCGCTTTATTCGATGCAGGTTTTGGATCGCGTTTTGTCGAGTAATAGCATCGAGACCTTGATTTTCCTATCTCTGATCATGCTGATGTTTCTGATCTTTCTAGGAATTTTGACGGCGGTTCGCTCATCAATTTTTTTACATATCTCCAATTGGCTTGATGAAAAAATCTCACCAATTCTGCTTGATTTTACTGTTGAAAATTGTTCGGCAAAAAATCTTTCAAATCAAAATCTACGCGATTTGCAGGTGATTAAATCTTTCATCAACAGTCCAAATCTTAGTGTAATTTTTGATGCTCCTTTTGCGCTAATTTTTCTGGTGGTGATTTTTTTTATTCATCCACTTAACGGCGTGGTTACTTTAGTTGGAGCCCTGATCTTGCTGAAGATGGCGCTGATTAACGAGAAGATGACTAAATCTCTGATTGAAAAAACTAACGAAGCGCAAGTCGAATTAACGCGCGATTTTGAAATGATTTCAGCCAATTCTGAAAGCATCAAAGCGATGGGAATGCGCGAAAATATTAAACAAAATTGGCAAAGTTCTAATCGTAAATTTGTTGATCTGTCGAGTAAGTTGGCAACACGAAGTCACAATATTTCTGCGATCACCAAAACTTTGCGTCTTATAATCCAAATGGCGGTAACCGCGGTGAGTGCGGTTTTGGTGATGTACAACAAAATGTCTTCTGGCGGTATTGTCGCCGTCTCAATTCTTTCTGGAAAAGTTCTGACGCCTTTCGATTCGGCCGTCTCCTTGTGGAAGTCTGTAGTGACTACGCGCAAGTCATACCAACGCCTCAACGAAACCTTAAAAAATTTCACCAATCGCGATGGAAAAATTGCCCTGCCGCAAATGCAAGGTGATGTGCTTGTCGAGAAATTGATTTACAAATTGGAGAAGTCAGATCGCATTTTGATCAAGGGTTTGAGTTTCAAAATTAACGCTGGGGAAGCGGTGGCGGTGGTTGGTCCAAGCGCTTCTGGCAAAACAACCTTAGCGCGACTTTTGGTTGGCGTGATTAAGCCTAGCTCAGGAATTATTCGTTTTGATGGCGCCGATTTATCTGATCAAGATTTTGAAAAAGTTGGGAAATTTATTGGATATCTACCGCAAGATATTGAGTTGTTCAAAGGCACGATCAAAGAAAATATCGCACGCATGAACAAAGAAGCTTCGGATAAAGATGTGATCAAAGTCGCGGAAATTTGTGGCATTCACAAAATGATTCTGACTTTTTCAAATGGCTATGAGACCATGATGGACAAGGATTCGCTAAATTTATCTGCCGGACAAAAACAAAGACTCGCTCTCGCTCGCGCTTGTTTCGGCGATGTAAAATTAATCATTCTCGACGAGCCAAATTCAAATTTAGATAGCGAAGGAGAAGATGCTTTAATCAAGGTTTTACAACATTTTAAAGCTCAAAAGATAACGGTGATTTTAATCACTCACAAACCGTCAATCGCAGCATTTTGTGATCGGGTTATGATTTTAAAAAATGGTGAAATTTCTGCCTTCGATGAAACGAAAAAGATTCTGAAAATTGAAAAGTAACAATATCGCTCACAAGCCGATTAGACGAGGCCTTATCAGCCTTTTTATATTCTCCATAATTTTTCTTTCTTGGGCAATTTTTGCGCCGATTGAATCAGCTTCAATTGCTGACGGCACGATCGTTTTGGATTTCAATCACAAAACTATTCAGCATCTCGAAGGCGGAATTATTGATGATATTTTAGTGAAGGAAGGTCAGGTGGTAAAGGAAGGTGAAGTGCTGCTTTATCTTCATGACGTGAAGGCGAAATCCGATCAAGAAATCGTGATGAAAAATCTGTGGGCGATGCAAATTCAGCGTGAAAGATTACTAACGGAAAAAGAAGGTAGAGCCTCGCTAAATCTCAAAAGTCTTTTTGCTGAAATCGGTAATTTTTCTTCGAAGGATGAGAAGGGATTGGATGCCGTGATTGGCAACCAAGTTAAACTTTTTGAGAGCCGTAGAAGCAAGGTTTCAGAAGAGATAAAGTCGCTCAGAGACAAGATCGCGTCGCTCAAAGCGCAAGAAATTTCTGCGCAAAGACGGCTAAAAATTCTGCGCAAAGAATTAAAAATGATTAAGCCATTAGTGCGCGAAAATAATTTGCCGATAATCAGACAATATGAGTTGGAAAAGCAGGTTACTGAAATGGCGGGGATGGTGAATCAATTTACATCTGAAAAGGCCTCAGCAGAAAAACAAATCGAGGTTTATCGTTACGAGGACATGTCAAAAATTCTTGATGAGTTGAAAGAAACTGAAACTGAAATTGTTAATCTGACCAACCAATTAACGAGCACGAAAGATATTTTGCAGCGTTCTGAAATCCTCGCGCCAGTAGCGGGGAAGGTTATGAACATTAAGTTTCACACTGTCGGTGCGGTGGTTCCTCCCGCTGGTGAAATTATGACCATCGTGCCCCAAAATGATGACTTGATTATCGAGGCAAAAATTAAACCTCAGGACATTGATGAAGTTCGTAATGACTTGAAAACAAAGATTGTACTCACTGCTTATAAGGGCAAAAAAGTTCCGAAATTGAATGGCAAAGTTTTGAACGTTTCGCCAGATATTGTGATTAGCGAAGATGGTAAGGAGTCCTATTTTCTAGCGCGTGTGAAAGTTGATGAAGGCGACATCGCAAAGCTTAAAAGTAAGATTGAGCTTTATCCAGGAATGCCAGCTCAAGTCTTCATCATCATCGGTTCCAGATCTCTGATTTCTTACTTATTTACTCCAATTTCTGACGCGGCTTACAGGGCGTTTAGGGAAGAATAATAAAATAAGAGAAAATTATGCTACGATCACATTATGAAATGTTTCGCATGATGATAAAAGAGTTGTGGAACAAATGCAGGTGATAATAGGGGTAGATTGGGTAAAATTGCACATTTAGGGGAAAATTCCCACGGGATTTTGACCAAACCATTGATTTTACTGATCTGAAGTCACTTTTTCATTTCCAGAAATTAGGGTTTTTCTCTAAAAATTCACATCATGTTATTTGCAACTCCATCAATTCTGGAAGCTGAAACTTAATAGAATTCTTCAAAATCTCGTCAGAAAAATCATATTCTCCCTGCAAGTTCACATGTTGCCAAGCGACTAGGGGTTTCTTAATCATTCCGTCCAAACAGTCCGTTTTGGTTATTTTTCTAAAACTTTTGGGTGAAATTGCACATTTAGGGGAAAATCCCCACAGGATTTTAACTAAACCATTGATTATAGCGATCTGAAGTCACTTTTTAATTTCCTGAAATTGAGTATTTTTAAGCCTATATACTGATATTTTAGACTATATATTAAGCTTATATTCTGACAAATTATTTCCTGAATCGATTAGTGCAAATCAACTAATGGGACAAATTGTCTCACTCATCAAGGCTTGCTTGACACAGCTTATAGCGATTGGTTTAAAGTGAATTTTTT
>CANNMN010000110.1 GCA_947505885.1 Rickettsiales bacterium | reverse complement strand
GGTAATGAACCTTTGTGTTTGCTGCTCGATCTTGTCCTGGCTCTTGTTCCATCTCTTTTGTAGGTTAGAAATTAACAGAATTTCTTAGGCTTACGGCACCAGAATTGGCGTGATTTCGTAAGGGTTTTTTCTAAGTCTTTTTTTAAAAAAAGAGCGCGGCAACGTATGAACGAATTTTTATTTGTAAATTAAAAATTCAACCCCGCTGCGAGGCCAGTAAAATCAAGGGTTCGCAAGGGTTTGTCTTACTCTCTGTAGAACTCACTTTTTGCAAGAAATAAGTAAGAAATTATTTACACAAAAATAAGCAAGAAATTTTCTTAGTTTTGAACTTCTTGTTGAGGTATTAACTTTTACTGGATCCCCGCCTTCGCGGGGATGACGTTTACAAGAATAACGTTTACGGGGATAAAGCTTAAAGTAATGCACTCACTAATCGCGTCATCCCCGCGAAGGCGGGGATCCAGAAAATATCAAGCCCGAATCAAATATCGGAAGATTTGCTCCAAATCTGGCTGCCTTGTTGAGATATCTTTAATGCAAATTTTTTCACCGGAGATGATTCGCAAAATTTCTGCAACTTCAATTTTTGTTGGATCGTAAGTGATTGAAAATTTATCGTGAGCCAAAAATTTTGTGACAAGAGTTGGAAAAAGCGAAGCCATGTCTGGCCTAATCGCATCAGCTGCATCAATAATTAATTCTTTGCTCGAAAGCAGCTTCATTAAATTTTCAGTGCGATCATTTGCGATCACTTCTCCGCGATTAATTACCGCAATTTCATCACATAATTTTTCTGCTTCTTCGAGGTAATGCGTAGTTAACAAAACAGTTGTTCCGGCTTTATTTAATTTTTTTACGTAATCCCAAAGTTGATTGCGCAACTCAACATCCACACCAGCCGTTGGCTCATCGAGCACTAAAATTTCTGGATTGTGAACAAGTGCTTTTGCCACCAATAAACGCCGACGCATTCCGCCAGAAAGACTGCGTGGCACAGAATTTGCTTTATCCTTCAAACCAAGTGCTTCGATGATCTCTTCAGTGCGGCGCTCAGATTTTCTTACCCCAAAATATCCGGCGTAAATTTCCAGAGTTTCGCGCACATTAAAAAACGGATCGATGATTAGTTCTTGCGGCACAATTCCGATTTTGAATTTTGCCGCTTGTGGATTTTCATCGATGTTGATGCCGGCTATCTTAACCGAACCAGAGCTTTTATTTACTAGCCCAGCAAGAATATTAATGATCGTCGATTTACCTGCGCCATTCGGCCCAAGCAATCCAAAAAATGATCCTTTTTTAATTTCTAGATCGATTGATTTGAGCGCAACTTTCTCGCCTTTTTTGTAAGTCTTGCTGAGGTTTTTTATTTCAATTGCGAGCATTTCGGCACTCCATTTATTTTTTTTGCGACACCATTTTCATTCACAATGTAAGTCGTTGGAATCATTTCTATTTCAGGAAAATTATTAACACTCGCATTAGCCAGCAAAGCATTCGCATAGCTTAGCTTATCTGCTCGCGCCAAAATCTCTTTTAGTGATGTTCTACGATCAATGCTAAGTCCAATAATATCAATGTCGGGGCACTCTTTGTGCAACTCGTCAATCTCGACCATTGCTCGCGCACAATTTTCGCACCAGTAAGCCCAAAAATTCACCACAACAATTTTGCCGCGCAGCTTTTTTAAATCGAAATCTTTGCCGTCGAAAGTTGTGACAACAAGATTTTTAGGCTCATCCGCAAAAAGCGGTTTTGAAAAAATGCAGAGCAAGAAAATAACAAGAAGAGAGGCCTTCATTTTGATTAAAATTATTTTTTCGTCATTTTTGCGCAGGCGATGATTAAGCAAGGCGCGCCTCATAATAATTGAAAAACTCCACTGACTTTGCGCCTTGATAGAAATAACGCGTTAACTTTTTACAAAAATTCTTGAACTAAAGTTAGCGCCGAAATCATTGCTGTATCTGCCCTCAAGATCCGAGGCCCGAGCGAGATTGCAAAAAGATTCTTGAGCTGACGCATTTTACTAAATTCGCTTTCTGAAAAACCACCTTCCGGCCCAATTAAAACTACGATTTCTTTTTCTCTGTCACGCAGTGCTGGCAAAACTTCACTCGCTTTTGCGCCTTGCCCAGACTCATCACAGAGAATTAAAATCTTCTTCTCAATTTCGTCTTCGCACAAAAACTTCTCCAGCTTTTTCAACGGAAAAATTTCTGGAAAATCATTTCTTTCGCACTGTTCACAAGCCTCTTTCACATTCGCCGAAAAACGTTCGAGATTAATTTTATCGACAATTGTTCGTTGGGTTAGAATTGGCTGAAACCTTGCAACGCCTAATTCTGTTGCCTTCTCTGCCACAAAATCAATTCGTACATTTTTGATTAGTGCAAAAGCCAAGGTGACGTTTGGAACTTTTTTTAAGTCAGAAATTTTTTCACCAACTTCCACGCTCAAAGATTTTTTTTCGATCTCAGTGATTTGTGCTACAAACTCACCATCTAGCCCATTAAAAATAAAAAACCTGTCGCCAATTTTTTGACGCATTACCTTGGTTAGGTAATCGAAATCATTGTCACGAAGCTTGATTCTTGTGCCCAAACCGAGATTCTTTTCCGAAATAAAGAGACGAATTTTTTTCATTTAGAAAGTTTTAAAAAATAATCATTACCTCATGAATTTACGCCTCAGAAGAAAAATTGAAAGTGCCGGAGTTCTTGCTTTGTCTATAACCGCAGGCATCGGAATTTTAATCACAATCGCCGTCACAGTTTCGATTTTATTCGAAGCAATGCGATTTTTCGACTTAGTAAATCCACTCGATTTTCTTTTCGGAACTAGCTGGAACCCGCAAATGGCAATGACTGCCGAGCAAGAAGTCGGCTCAAGTTCTTTCGGCTCGGTACCAGTTTTTCTGGGCACTTTATTAATAACGCTAGTTGCAATGACGGTGGCTGTGCCCTTGGGAATTATGGGTGCGATCAATCTTAGTTTTTATTCTAAGGCCAAGACTCGCGATTATTTGAAGCCAATTTTAGAAGTGCTTGCCGGCGTGCCGACCGTTGTATACGGCTATTTCGCAGTGATTTTCGTCGCACCATTTTTTAAATATTTCTTTGCCAGCTTCGGAATCGAAGTCGCTTCCGAAAGCGCTCTGGCCGCTGGTTTTGTAATGGGAATAATGATCATTCCTTTCGTTTTATCACTCACTGATGACGCACTAAATTCCGTGCCGCAAGTTTTGAAAGATGGCGCACTGGCTCTAGGCAGCACCAAGTCTGAAATGATTAAAAAAGTAATCTTGCCCGCTGCAACTCCGTCAATCGTGGGCGCTTTGATTCTCGCAATCTCTCGCGCAGTCGGCGAAACAATGATTGTTGTAATGGCCGCCGGATTAATTGCGAAATTAACTTTTAACCCACTCGATTCAGTTACTACCGCAACCGCACAAATCGTTACCCTTTTGGTAGGCGATCAAGAATTCAACAGCCCCAAAACCCTAGCCGCCTTCGCGCTAGCGCTGACACTCTTCGTCGTCACTTTCATCTTCAACATTGTCGCCCTCGCCGTGATCAAAAATTACAAGAAAAAATATGGGTAGAGACCGCGTAGAAAATAAAAACTACGATAAAAAATCCTTTAAAATCTTAGACCTGAATTATACAGATCCCATCAAACGAGCAGGTAAAGAATTAGCCAAAGACTGCGTCTGCTTTGCTAACGGAGGCGGAGGAATTATAGAAATTGGAATTGAAGATAAAGAAACAACGCCACCAGCTGATCAGATTTTTTCTGATCGGAATCTGCCTCAAAAACTAACAGAAAGAATATCCAGCCTTACTCAAAATGTATTCGCCAGAGCAGAGATTAAAAAACACCCAAATGGGGGCGAGGTCGTTGAAATAAGGGTCTCTCCCAGCGAACTCACGATCGCATCAACAACTGACGGAAAATATTATATCCGTATTTCAAATAACTGCGTTCCGATCTTGCCCGACGAACTTTCTCGCCTTTTTAATGATAAGCCGTCTTTTATTTGGGAAAAAAGAGTAACCCGAAACCCGCGCGATAGAATTGATGATGACAAAATAAGAAATTTTCTTCTCGACGTTAGAAATTCAGATAAGGTTTCAAAGCACATAAAAGAAAAATCAGACGATGAAATTTTAGAACATTATTTTTTTGTTGAAGGCAATTTTTTGACAAATCTTGGAACTCTTTGGATCGGATCTCGCAACGATAGATCTAGGCTCTCCTACTCACCCACAATCCATTTTATAAAATACGACGAAAGAGATCAGAAAATAAGAAAAGACACTTGGG
>CANNMN010000109.1 GCA_947505885.1 Rickettsiales bacterium | reverse complement strand
TAATCTAGAGAGTGAAGCGGTGTTAAATTTTTTCTTGAGTCCTTTAAAAGTAAAATTATATTTTACTACGGTCTCACCACAGATCACACCACAAATAATCCAGCTCTTGAGATCACCACTCTCAAGAGTTTTGGAAATTGAAGATCGTTGTTTTTTTTAGATCGGGATGAAGGCTAAGCGCAACTGGGCAAGAGTGGGCCACATCTCGCAAAATCTCTTTTTCTTTTTCGTTAAAATTATTCGGCGCAAAGTGAAATTCGATGATGATTTCTTTGATCCGACGCGGATTTATCGTCATGATTTTTGTCACGTCGCAACGTAAATTTTCGAGCGATAAATTATGCTGATTGGCGACAATTCCCATGACCGTCATCATGCAAGTTGCAAGCGAAGTCGCTAGTAAATCAGTCGGCGAAAAGGCCTCGCCCTTACCTTTATTATCCACGGGCGCATCAGTGATGATAAGACTTCCTGATTTTACATGAATTGATTCGGCACGCAGTTCGCCGAGATATTTTGCTTGAGCTGTAAGCGACATTAGTAGCTCCTTTTTTGTAATTTTAAATTGAGTTCAGGAATTTCTGAAGAATTGCGAACAGCCTTTTTAGTAAATTCTAACTCACTTCCCATTCGCACTAAACTGTGAGCGTGAAAATTTTTATCGTCACGATTTTGAAAATCTGAGCGGTAATGCGCGCCGCGACTTTCGCAACGATTTAGCGCAGAAAAATTTGTCGCTAAAGAATTTAGCAAAAGATTTTCAAGTTCAAAATAAGCGATTAATTCTTCATTCCAGATCAGATTTTTATCTTTGATTTTATAGTTTTTAAAAATTTCGTAAAGATCCTGAGTCTTTGCTAATCCTAGTTTTAGCAGTTTTTCATCGCGGAAAACCCCAAGATGTTTTTCATTATTTTCTTGGAGTTCTTTTTTAAGCGCACTCAGCGATGTGTTATTATCAGCCTCGCATAGTCCGAGAATGGCTAGCAGTTTTTCAATTTTTTCTGCCGCAATTTTTTCTGCGATTTTTGTGTTTTGTTGTGAAGATTTTTCTGCTGCTTTTTTCCCGGCTTTTTTCCCGGCGATTTTTCCAAAGACAATTAAATCAAGCAAAGAATTACATCCTAAGCGATTGGCGCCATGCACAGAAATACAGGCTGTTTCGCCTATCGCCATCAGTCCTGAGATTACAGTACAGTCAAGATCAGTTGGAATTCCGCCCATCGTGTAATGCGCAGAAGGCGATACGGGAATGAGATCTTTTTTTACATCAAGGCGTACAAAATTTTTTACTAATTCAACAACGCCAGGAAGTTTATTGCGCAGAACCTCTTCGCTCAAATGACGGAGATCGAGATAAATTTTTTCTCCATTTTGAATTTCTGTAGCCATTGCTTGTGAGATCACATCGCGCGAGGCGAGCTCCAACATTTTTGGTGCATAATTTTGCATGAAACGCTTGCCGGAAGAATTTACTAGATAGCCTCCCTCACCTCGTGCAGCTTCGGTTACAAGAAATCCGCGACCTTGAATTCCGGTTGGATGAAATTGTACGAACTCCATGTCTTGCAGCGGCAAACCTTCTTTAAAAACTAAGGCAGAACCGTCGCCAGTGCAGATCAGAGACGATGTTGTATTTTGATAAATTTGGCTGTAGCCGCCGGTCGCAAGAATTACTGTTGCGGCAGAAAAAATCACCAACTCGCCAGAATTTAAATCTAGTGCGAGACAGCCGTGACACTGATTTTTCGATTCAATTAATAAATCTGTCACAAAAAATTCTGAGAAAAATTTCACCCCACTTTTTAGCGCTTGTTCGTGCAGAGTGTGAAGAATTGTGTGACCAGTTTTATCTTTGGAATAGCAGGCGCGATAGGCTATTTCGCCTTGTCCAAAATTTGTAGTTTGGCCGCCGTAAGCGCGCTGAGAAATTTTGCCATTTTCTCCTCTCGAGAAAACCATGCCCATTTTTTCTAAATCTAGAATTGCTGTTTGTGCTTCGCGGCAAAGTAGTTCGACGGCGTCATTGTCAGCTAAATAATCTCCACCTTTTAATGTATCGTAAGCATGCCACTTCCAATCATCATTTTCTATATTGCTAAGAGCAGCATTAATTCCGCCTTTGGCTGCAACGGTGTGGCTACTGGTTGGGATGACTTTGCTAATCACTGCAATATTTTTTGCGCCAGCATCAATCGCTGAAATCGCCGCCATTAAACCAGCGCCACCTGAGCCAATAATTATAATGTCGAATGATTGCCTGGAGATTAACAAATTTTTGATTTTTGTTTTTAGATTTCGGATTGTGTCTGAATCTAAAATCTAATTTCTTAAAATTGATCAAAGTTCTTCTCTGCTGCCTAAACGAGGAAAAAAATCTTCGTAAAGTTTTTACTGATCTTTTTCGCGAATTAAAAAATTCTGGTGAGAAGTTTGAAGTTATTATGTGCATTGATGGCACGTTTGACAGGTCTTTGCAAGTTATTACTGAATTTCAGAAATCGTATAAAATAATTGTTTTGCCAAAAAAAAATCAGCGCGGATTGGGCCTCGCTTACAAAAGACTTTTTCTTGAGGTGATCAAAAATTCCACTGATGATGCCGCTAAGGATGATCTAGTGATTACTCTCGATGCTGACAATACTCATAACCCTAAGCAGCTTACAGAAATGCTTAAACATTTCAGAAAAAATTCTCTCGATTTTCTTGTCGCCTCGCGTTTCTGCGGCAATAGCGTGATGTCAGATTTTCCGATTCATCGCCAACTCATTAGCAAATCTACCTCACTTCTTTTGCAAAATATTTTTGCTGTGAAAAAAATTTCTGGCGAAAAATTGCAAGATTACAGCAGTGGTTATCGCATCTACAGCGTTAAAAAATTGAAAAAACTTTTTGCCAAAGAAGAAGATAATTTCATCACAGAGCCAGAATTTACCTACACTTGCGAGCTCTTGATAAAATTGGCAAGATTAGATTCGCGGCTCGATGAAATTCCAATTTTCTACGATTACGGCAAGAAAATCGGCAAAAGCAAATTGCGCGTCGGCAGAAATTTTTGGCGATTGTTGGTGATGCTAAGAAGATTGTTTTTTGCATCGCAAAATTGACTAAAATTTTTCTTTCTCTAAGACGCGCACCTTCTTTTCGGTTCTCAAATAAACCTCCAAAATAATGACACAAAAAAGACGGGTTGTCGTAACGGGCATTGGTGCTATTACGCCTTTATTTTCAAGTGCTGAAGGCACATGGGCGAAATTAGTTAATGGTGAATCTGGCTTGGGTTTCATTACAATTTTTAATCCCGAAGATTCCCCATGCAAAATTGCCGGCGAAGTAAAATGCGGCATCGGAGAAGGCCTCTTCAATCTTGACAGTTACGTTGATATTAAAGAGCAGAAAAAAATGGATCGCTTCATTCATTTTGCGATGGGCGCGGCTGATCAAGCCATTGCCGATTCTGGTTGGAAGCCAGAAGGAGAAGAGCAGCAATATCGCACTGGCGTGATGATCGGATCCGGCATTGGCGGACTTCCGGCGATTGAAAAAACTGCGATCACAATGAAAGAAAGAGGAATTAAAAAAATAAGTCCTTTCTTCATCCCGCAAAGTTTGATCAATCTCGCTTCCGGACAAGTTTCAATCAAATACGGATATATGGGCCCAAACCATGCAATCGTTACTGCTTGCGCGACTGGCACTCACGCGATTGGCGATTCTGCGCGCATGATCGAATATGGCGACGTTGATGTTATGATTGCTGGTGGCGCTGAATCAGCGATTTGTGAAATTGGTATCGGCGGGTTTGCTTCTCTGCGCGCTCTGTCGACTAACTTTAATGACAACCCAACTCTTGGTTCGCGTCCATGGGATAAGAATCGCGACGGTTTTGTAATGGGTGAAGGTGCGGGTATTGTTGTGCTTGAAGAATTAGAGCATGCCAAAAAACGTGGTGCAAAAATTTATGCAGAAGTTGTTGGCTACGGAATGTCGGGTGATGCTTACCACATTACCGCTCCAGAAAGCTCTGGTCGAGGCTCAACTTATGCGATGAAGCTGGCTTTAAAACACGCCGGGATGAATCCAGAAGATATCGATTACATTAACGCTCATGGCACCTCAACTCCGATGGGTGATGAGATTGAAGTTAATTCCGTTAAAAAAGTTTTTGGCGACCATTCTTACAAGCTTTCAATGTCTTCGACTAAATCATCGATCGGACACTTGCTAGGTGCTGCTGGAGCGGTTGAGGCGATTTTCTCAGTTCAAGCAATTCGTGATAATGTTGCGCCACCAACTCTTAATCTCGACGAGCCATCAGAAGGCTGCGATATTGATTTGGTCGCCAAGCAAGCGAAGCAAAGAAAAATTG
>CANNMN010000108.1 GCA_947505885.1 Rickettsiales bacterium | reverse complement strand
TGTCCCCAAAAAAGAGAGGACAAGAAAAATTAAATCAAAATGAAAAATTTAAAAAATGTTCCGGAGTGGAATCTCTCAGATTTTTACTCTTCACCAAAAGACAAAAAAATTTCTCTCGAAATAAAAAATATCGAGAAAGCGAGTGAAAAATTTTCTAAGGATTTTGTTGGTAAAGTCAGCAAACTCAGCGCTTCTCAGCTTTTTACGGCAATTGAAACTTATGAAAAAATCTCCGAGCAAATCGGCAAAATTTCTAGCTATTCTTACTTGATTTACGCCGCTGATTTATCGAATCAGGCAAATATTTCTTTCTATCAAAACACCTCGGAAACGCTGAGCAAATTTGAATCGCAGCTGATTTTTTTTACCCTAGAGCTCAACAAAATTGACGAAAAGAAACTAAAAAGTTCGGAGTTAAAAAAATATCAACCCTTCATTCGCGACAGTCGTGCTTTCAAAAAATATCAACTCTCAAATGAGTTAGAAAAATTCTCTTTAGAAAAAAATATTAGCGGCCGCAATGCCTTTGTACGCTTATTTGATGAGACCGTTAGTAATCTAAAATTTTCTTACCGTGGCAAAGTTTTGTCGTCGCAAGAAATTTTTAATTTACTCAGCAACCCTGACGAAAAAATTAGAAAAGATGCGGCGAAATCAATCGGAAAAACCTTCGAAGAAAATTCAAAAACTTTTGCTTTTATCACCAATATTTTAGCCAAAGACAAGGCAGTTGAAGATGAGTGGCGAGGCTTTGCAAAGCCAATATCTGCAAGAAATCTAAGTAATTTTGTTGAAGATGAAGTTGTTGATCTTTTGGTGAATCAGGTGAAGAAAAATTACGTCAATATTTCGCACCGCTACTACAAGATTAAGGCCAAAATGCTTGGCAAAAAAGTGATGAATTATTGGGATCGTAACGCGCCATTAAGCAAAGCTGAAAATAAAATTATTCCTTGGGAAAGCGCTAAGAACTTAGTTCTAGAGGCTTACGAAGAATTTTCTCCAGAGATGAGAAAAATCGGTGAAATATTTTTTAAGAAAAATTGGATCGACGCTAAAGTCAGAGCTGGCAAAGATTCAGGTGCATTTTCTCACTCCTGTGTTCCCTCGGTTCATCCTTACATTTTAATGAATTACCAAGGAAAAACTCGCGATGTGATGACCTTAGCGCATGAACTTGGACATGGCGTGCATCAATATCTAGCGCGCGCTCAAGGGGCTTTAATGGCTGGCACTCCACTTACTCTTGCAGAAACTGCTTCAGTTTTTGGCGAGCAATTAACTTTCCAAAAAATTCTTAAAAACGAGAAAAATTCAGAGAAGAAAAAATTAATTATCGCCGCAAAAGTTGAAGACATGATCAACACTGTAGTTCGTCAAATCGCCTTTTTGGAATTTGAAACTAAAGTGCACGCGGCTAGAAAAAACGAAGAGATCTCACTTGAGCAGCTCTGTAAATTTTGGATGGATATTCAAAAAGAAAGTCTCGGATCAGCTTTTAAATTTGACGAAGAATATCGCTTTTTCTGGTGCTACATTCCGCACTTCATTCATTCTCCTTTTTACGTTTACGCTTACGCATTTGGTGATTGTTTGGTGAATTCACTTTATGGAATTTATAAGTCAGGAAAGGTGAAAAACTTCGAAGAGAAATATTTGGCAATGCTTGCCGCTGGAGGCTCCAAGCATCACAAAGAAATGCTTGAGCCTTTTGGATTATCGATTGCTGATGCGAAATTTTGGCAGGCTGGTCTTGATGTGATTAGTGGCTATATCGATCAACTAGATGAGTAAATTTGTGACGAGATAAGATTAATCTCGTTATTCAAATGGGTAAAAAATTAGTTAGTGAGTGATCGCAATATTGTATTTTTTGCCGAGATAATCTTCGATTTCTTTGCGACTATTAACTCTCATCGGACCTGAGAAGAAAATAAATTCAGACATGTCGAAATCTGTATTTTCAGTATTGCTTATGTTGTGACGCCCTATCTTAAAAGGATCGAGACTAATTGCCGCACCATTATCCGCCTTGCTTGGAATGCCGCCAGAGTAAGTGGAATTGCCATTCACGTAAAGTGTAAAACTTCCTCCATAATCCCTTTGTAGGGTAAGAACATAATCTTTTTCTGATGACAAATTATATCCACTATCCCAACCAGCAGTACCAATACTGGGGAAATCTCCAGTATTAGACCTGATGTAAGGACTTAGAGACCCATCTGATTGCACGTAGAATTCAAATAATGGACTTCCCTGCAGAGGAGTGGAACCGCAATTGCTATTAGGCACACCTGCAATATTGCAAACTCTGTCCACAAAAAATCCTGCACCACTGCGGTAACGCATCACCAGGAATAATGTCATGCTGTCATTTGGCGTGTTGCTCATTTGATTATCCACAGCGAGATATCTGTAAGCGTTAGCGCCATTATTTGTAAATCGCAAAGTAGGAAGATTATTAATGCCATTCTCAACATAGGTCGGGCCACTTGTATTTGCGCTAGTTCCGCCCGAAGCGATATTGTAAGTAATCTGAGTGCTATCCGTCTTCTGTCCAGCCTTGGCGTTCAATTTTATTGAGTTCTGCGGATTAACATCACTCCACTGCGAAACTACCACACCATCAACTTCATCAGAGTCTGAAAAACTTTCATCTAAACTAGTTTCATACCACAAAACCAAACCACGAACACTAGAAACTCTTGATGTTTTAGTAAGTTTTTGGGCAGCTGTTCTTTTGTAAGCAGATAACAAATCAACCCCCTGTGAAACCACAGAAATCAAGATTCCAATGATTAAAATAACCACAGACAACTCCACGAGAGAGAAGGCCTTTTGATGGTGAGAAAATTTTTTCATGATTTTAAAAATAATAAATTGGATCACTCAAATTAGCCGAAGCAAAACCAGCGAGACGTAATTGGCAGGACTCGCATTTGCCGCAAGCATAAATCTTTTCATCTCTCATAATTGGATCGTAACAGGAATGAGTCTGAGAATAGTCAACTCCAAGCTTAATTCCCGCTTCGATGATTTCTTTTTTACTCATTTTAATCAGTGGCGCGTGAATTTTAAATTCACCCTTCCCTTCAACGCCCACGGCAGTCGCAAGATTTGCCAATTTTTCAAAAGCGCGAATAAAATCCGGACGACAATCTGGATAACCGCTGTAATCAACAACATTCACTCCAACAAAAATATCAAAAGCACCCACCACTTCGGCGTAGGCAAGTGCGTAAGAAAGAAAGATGGTATTGCGGGCTGGAACATAAGTAATTGGGATCGCAATGCTTGGCACTGTTGGCATTGGGATATCAGAAGTTAAGGCAGATCCGCCGAAAATTCTTAAATCAATTTTGGCAATTTTATGTTCAGCAAATCCACTGAGCTCGGCGATTTTTTTTGCTGATTCAAGCTCGGTTTTGTGACGCTGTCCGTAATCAAAACTCAACGCGTAGATTTCGAATCCAGATTTTTTGGCGATTGCTGCAACCGTTGCTGAATCAAGTCCGCCGCTTAAAAGAAGGATTGCTTTCATTGAATTAATTTGGATTTTTGATTGCAGGTTTTTTATTTAGTAAGCTCGAGATAAACTTAGAGTCAAAAATCTAAAATCAAAAATTTAAGGGTGGTTAGCTCAGTTGGTTAGAGCGCTACGTTGACATCGTAGAGGTCGGAAGTTCGAGTCTTCTATCACCCACCAATTTATAGGTAGAAATAATGCCAGAAACAGTAAATCCTATAGATGAAAGTACCGCATCAAATGCTCCAGCTGAAGCTGAAATTGAATCAGAAGTCCAAAAAGCCCTTGAAAAAGCTAGCGAAATCTTAAAAAAAAATTCAGGGCGAATTCAATTCGATCAAAAAAAAGCAAAAGCTTCTTTTCAAGGAATATCTTCAATTCTAGAAAGAGATGATGACCCCAGTCGAAAATTCACTAAAGAAGATGCTGCTAAGATTAAAGAAATTGGAGATGAAGCCACTGATTGTGGATTAAAGATTTTTGCCTCAGTCACCGCTAAAGTCCTAGGGTTTGATGAAGTTGAAGACTCAGATAAATCAACAATAACTAATAATCTAAAAACAAATTTTGCCTTTCTTGGCGAAGACGATTATGCCGGGAAAAATGGGGAGGAAATTTCTCGATTAATTATTAATGCAGTTAAAGAAACAACTCGAAGTCACAAAGATAATAAAGACGCGGTTGATGCAATTAATTCTGGTTTTCAGGAAGCTTTTCCAGCCGAAGAAGAGAGAGCAGCTACAGAAAAATATAATATCATGCCAGGTGCACTCAAGGGAGCTACAGCTCTTACTTTGGCTCTAGCAGTTCCTCCTCCACTTGGTGTAATTCTAGCGCTTGGATTTCTTGCTTATACTTGGAATATGGGGCACGAACCTGAAGAGAAGAAGCCAGAAATTTTCAACGATCCAGATGTG
>CANNMN010000107.1 GCA_947505885.1 Rickettsiales bacterium | reverse complement strand
GTTAGAGTTAATCGCGTTCTTTTGTGAATTTTCATGAGAGACAAAGTTTACATGGTTAATGGAGGGCGAATCCAAATTAATCATGTAAACAACGCGACCAATTCTTACAGCTTAGCAAAACCTTCAGGAGTAGATGGAACATGCCTTGATTGCGGCTTTGGAATTTTCAAAAGGTTCGATGAAAAACTTACTTCAACTACGAAGATTATTGAAACGGTGAAGAAAGAAAAAAATTACAAACTAAAAAAATCGCAGACTAATCCACGCAAACTTAACGCTTACAAATCTTACCTAAGTCGTGTTGTTGACGGCGACACAATTCACGTAATTTTGGATTTAGGCTTTGAAATTTTTCATGAAGAAATTCTGCGTTTGCGCGCGATTAATGCGGCAGAAGCAAAAACAAAAGAAGGTGAAAAAGCGACTCGCGCGCTGAAAAGAATTTTAAAAAATGTTCCATTTTTAATTGTGAAGACTTCTGGCACAGACCAGCATGGGCGCTACGTCGCTGATGTTTTTTTAGCCGATGAAGAAGGTAAAATGTCAGAACAAGAAGTTGCGAATGAAGGTATTTTTCTGAATAAACTCTTAGTGGAAAAAAGAGTAGCGGCAGTCGTTTAAAAATTTTTAAATTTAGAAATTATGCCTAGTACAAATGAAGAATTTTCTCTACCGCCTCTTAATAATGGTTTAGGGACCCTGGGTCGTTACAAAAATTTTTTCTCTTTCCCTGTCGCCGCCGCATTAGGCTTGGCGACGATTTCCTTGCCGATGGGAATTGTCTCTGCTGTATTTGCAAGCACAGCAGCACCTTCGACAGCAATACCTATGATTATTGCTAGTTTCGTGACCACTTATTTCGGTATTTATGAGTTGTCCGCTGCATACAACCTTGCCACAGATACAGAATCTACTTTGGCGGAAAAGTTAGTCGGCGTAATGCGGGCAGTAAGAGATTTTTCAAGGTCTTCGGCTAGAGTGCACGTGACCGATGGAACACTGGAAGAAATTCTGAAAAATACTAATGAACGAACCATTGCTGACAATGGCGCGATGCCAAATGCCGGAGCAATTAAAGATGTTTTTGAATCAGAGGTTTCTCCATATCGTTTAGCCGCACAATCTTTCATTAAAGCACTTCCAAATAATGCATCAGCTCAAGAAATAATCACCCTGGCTAACAGCTATTACCATGATGATTCAAGAGCGACTGAAGCGGCGAAGGTGAGAATGAATGATGAAGAGAGACGTGATTTTACCGAAAACAAACGACTCTTTCGCGAAAACTTAATCGTGATGAAATATGGACGTCTCGGCGAGATTAATGATTCCAAAATATCTCAGGCTATTTTCTTAAGTCAGGTTGTTGCTTCAATTAGACATCCAGAAAAATTTTTAAGCAGAGAAGACGAGGTGTCTGAGAAGATGAAGGCAGAGACAATCGAAGCTCTCGAGATGCATAAATTGCATCACGAATTAGAGAGGCATTTGCTGCGCATCAATCACAAACTAGATGGTAACGAAGGTGGCAAATTAGCTGTTTGTTACGGTTACCAATTGGTTCGCGATGGAGAGCATAAGTTAATAGGATCGACAGAACCTAATCACGTCGTGCAAGTAGAAGAAAATTCACATCAACAGCAATCACCAAGAATTGCAGGGGAAATTGCAGGGGGAGTTACAGGGGCTACAGCATCCCCTTTGATGAAGCTGAGAAATCCTCGAGAGATATAACACGAGACAGAAATCTTTATTAAGATGGGTTTCGAGATGATTTTCAGCTTAATATATTTTTACTTTCTCACCTTCCGTGGCAACACAAAGAAAGTGTTCTCCTCAATTCCATCCATGTCTGAGACTAGCACCGCATCACTCGAAAATATTTTAATTTTTTCAATTACTTCTTGAACTAAAACTTCCGGAGCCGAAGCGCCGGCGGTTAAGCCGACATTTTCAACATTTTCGAACCAACTTGGTTGCAAATCTTGTGCACCATTAATGAGGTAAGAAGGCAGACCGCATTCTTCACCAAGGTCGCGCAAACGGTTTGAATTAGAGCTGTTTTTTGCACCGATTACTAACATGACATCAACCATTTTGGAAAGGCTGCGCACTGCATCTTGGCGATTTTGGGTGGCGTAGCAAATGTCTTTGGTTGCCAAGCCTTGCTGCATTTGGGGAAATCTTTTTTCTAAAATTTTAACAATTTTTTTTGTGTCATCGACGCTCAAAGTTGTCTGCGTGACGTAAGAAAGTTTTTCCGGATTTTTAATTTCAACACTAAGTGCATCATCTTCGTTTGTGACTAGAGTCATTTCTTTTTTTACACGTCCGCTCGTGCCCTCAACTTCTGGGTGGCCGCGATGTCCAATGAGAATTAATTCGTAACCTTCTTCTTCGTATTTTTTTGCTTCGCGATGCACTTTGCTCACTAAAGGACAAGTGGCGTCGATAACCTCTAAGCCACGTTTGGCAGCATCTTCTTCAACGCGATCAGATACTCCATGTGCAGAAAAAATTGTAATTGCGCCTTGAGGAATTTGCTCAACTTCAGTGACAAAAATTGCGCCTTTTTTGCGCAGAGATTCAACAACGAATTTATTATGAACGATTTCGTGACGTACGTAAACGGGAGGGCCGAATTTGGTTAAAGCTCTTTCAACTGTTTCAATTGCGCGAGTGACGCCAGCGCAGAATCCGCGAGGCTTGGCAAGTATGATGTTCATTTTTGAATTTTGAATTTGAGGTTTACACCTTCATCAAATTACAGATTAAAAATCTAAACTTCACGAGATCCTAATTGGTTATGAAGCTTCTTACCCTTCATTCCCGACTACGCAGTGATGAAGAGTAAGAAATCGAAATAAATTTACTCAACCAAGTTGGTAAATTTTTACAAAAAAAATGAACTACAGCATCTCTTCATTAATGAACTCTAGCACCAACTGAAATTCTTCGTTGATTTTTCTCATCAACTCTTTTTTTTCTTCAAAACTTTCTTCAGGAAACTGTTGTGCATGTTCAAGTAATTGAGAAAGATCAAACGCACCAATTGAAGCCGCGGCGCCTTTGAAAGCATGAGATGCCATGTACCAAGCATTGTTGTCTTTATCGCTAATCGACCCTTCCATTTTAATGATGTTGCGATTCGCATTGTCAGAAAAAATCGTGAATAATTCTTTTTCGAATTCTTTGTCTTCACCAACGATCTCTTTCAAAAAAATGGTGTCGATTGCTGTGCTTTTCATGTTAGTTAATGATTAAGTTAGTTGACAAAGTGTCGAGTTTGATTTGCGCGGCATGAAGTAATTTTACATCAACGATTAATTCAAAATCGCGGCGACCCATTTCAACTTGGATCATACCACCATTATCAATAAATTCTTCAAAAGTGCTAATGGTCAAGATCTTTCCCTGAGCCATTCCACTAAGGTACAACTTAAGTTTAGTAGCATTTGCGCTAGAAACGTAAACAGCCCGACATTTGCTTTTTACCTCGTCTAAATTTTGACTAATAGCTACATTTCTAGAGCCATTTTTTAAAGCTCTCGCTACTGGATCATTACCAAAAATACAAAATGCTCCTTTTTTGCTAATGGTGGATTTATTCACCAAATTCTGAATAAAATTGGCGTAAGCTGCTGACTCGTCAGATTCCATATTTGCTGCAATTAGTGACTTTACACCAAGCGCAAAAAACATGAGAATTAACACTAATGTTGGAAGTCGAAAATATTTAAACACTAGGTGTTTTTTGCTTACTAATGTTGCCATATCATCTTGAAATAATATGTGCGACCAACTTCGGCTTGTCTGCTGTAGAGAGCCTTCTTGAACTCGGTATGACGTTGGTCAAAAAGATTTTGAATGCCGATACTAAAATTAAGATGCGGCGTGTAAGCGTAGCCAAGCCTAGTGTCGAAACGAACGTAGGAAGGAAGAGTCTTGTTGCTTGTTGAGGTGGAGGTGCCTGATGTTCCGCCCAAGCCTTTAGACAGATGATCTGAGTAGTAGAGCATGTTGTCGAATTCAACATTTGGAGTAATATTGTAGAAGGACCTTAACTTGAATTGACTTTGCGGAGATTGACCTTCGGCATTTTGTAAATCATCTGAGCCAGCAAGTATTGATTGATCGTCTAGCGAAGTTGATTCGATGCCCAAACGCATTTTGAAATGCTCGTAACTTCCTTCTAATTTCCAGTCACGGGTTGCCTGCCATTTGGTGCTGAATTCTAAACCGTAAGAACTGCCATGGCCTTTGTTGTTAGCAGTTGGCACGCTTGATATTGGCTCTGCGGTTCTTAGGTTCGAGTATTGATTGTAGAAAGTCGAAAGATCAAACGAGAGTCGAGATGTCGGCTTGAAGCGGTAACCAGCTTCATAGGCAACCTCTTTTTCTGAAAAGAAGTTTGTGCTGCCTTGATTAACAATTGTTGAAGTGTTGCCACTTCTAATTGTGACATCGCGCTCACCTCTAGTTGGCGTCCTTACCGCGCGAGAAACTGATGCCCAAAGAGTTTGTCG
>CANNMN010000106.1 GCA_947505885.1 Rickettsiales bacterium | reverse complement strand
TAAAACCTGCGGCCGCACCATTGATTTTTCTCAGCCAAATCTAAGCAACAAATTTTAGATTCTTTATTTTTAAGTCGAAGAAAATTTCTAGCCAAGATTTGCCAGAAAAAAATCAACCGTGCCTCGGTTTTCTTCCACCTTTCCCTCCGCCATAAGACAAGAAAAACTGTAGTCTCTAACCCAGATTGCAGACCGCGATACAACGTGAAGCGCCCCGTAATTGGGGCGTTTCGCGGTACTGTCAGTTTTCATTTCACATTCACCTTCCTTTCTCCAAATCTTCAGATTTTCCTCATATTTTTAGCAATTCTGTCTCCGTTTCTCCGTTTCACCTGCACCTTTGCGAAAAAGGTGAACATCGGTAAATGCTGGATTCAGGAGCTTTTCATAAAACTTTTCCGATTGCTACTCCAAGTGGATTTTTTGGCTTTTTTGCGAACTTCTCGCATTGGCCTATGAATCTTTTATCATAAACAAAATGACTTTCTTGAAGTTTTGTGATAAAATTAAACTGGTGAGTTATTGGCAACTCATAACAAAAATTTTATGAAAAACTCTGAATCAAAAAAGCAGGAATTGAATCCGCTAGGGCATTTTAACGAACCATTCAAAACAACTGCTAAAAATATCCAAAATTTATCAGAACAAAAAGCTCCTGAATCACGACATATTTGTGATGGACACAATATTACACCAAGCGCAATTCAGGCTGTGCATCGAGCAGTTGCGGATAATGGAAGCGTAAAGATTCAATCATCACTTACACACGGCACAAAATCTCCATATCATGGCAGTGAGCCAATTGATGAAAACACCACTATTGCCGTTGGAAGCGTCACTAAAATGTTTACCTCAGCGGCTTTGTTAAAATTGTGGGATCAGGAGTTAACAGCAAAAAAGAGTGGTGGATTAGCGGATGGTCAAACTGAAAATTTCCCGGACGGCATTGATACTCGACTTTCTCATTTTACGACTGGATTAAAAGCTAAATTTCCAGACTGCACTTTTCTCGCAACAATCGAAGCGGCGCCACATTATCCTCAAGTCACATTAAGAGATTTGTTAAATCATACTCACGCTCTTGGCAGCAGTAGAGATGATGCCGCGATGGCCAAGGTGCTGATGGATAATCCTGACAAGCAGTTTAGCTGTGCAGAGACAGTGCAGTTCTTAAAGATTAATCCCGATGATAAATTTGGAGAGTTTAAATATGGCAGTCTAGGCACCGAGCTTTCTGGCATGATAATGGAGTTGGTCACAGGCGAAACATATGGCCAGGTTTTGCAAGATGCAGTTCTTGATCCAGTTGGCGCTACTAGAAGTCGGCTAAAAAGCGTGAGTGAAACAGACGCAAATTCTACCTTAGGATATTGCTACATCACCCCAATGGAACTTGGCGAAGGAGAATCCAAAAAAGAATATAGCGGAGAAATTAATTTTAATACGTCCGGCAATGGCGTGGCAGCTGGGGGCCTGAAAACAACTCCAGAAGATGCTGATAAATTTATCAGAAAATTTCTTTCAAAAGAAGTAGGAGAATCATCTTTATTTGAAAATGCGGAAGTTGTTGCAGCTTTGTTTCGAGATGAAGGAAAGGCCGGAAAACATAATATTTGCGGCGTAAATAATTATAGAGATGGAACTTTTGGCCACAACGGCGACAACGGATTGTCTGAGTCTAGTCTAAAATATAATCCAACGACAGGCGAATCATTTTACTATGCTGCGGTTGGTGAAACCCTCACTTACGCCGTTGCTTATGAGATGCTTTCTAAACAAAAAGAGTCAGAAACTAAACCTACAAAAGAAGAGGTATTTTCTAAACAAGAAGAATTGCTTAAAGCTGGCTTTGGTTTTGAAGAAGTGAAAAATATGGTAGATCAAGGTATAAGTTTCGGTACAATTGCTGAAAATTTAAATGCGGCTTTAGAGAAGACAAAGGTTCAGGCTGGAAATTTAAATGCTGTAGAAGCGGCAAGGAATTTTAAAGATGATCCAGAAATTACCCAGCGTTACACCGTTTTTAATCCACAAAATGTTTATCGTTCAGCCAGTGAAGTGCTCGAATTACATGATGCTACCGGCGCTGATATCATGCCAAGAGGAAATGCTGTTAATCCAGGTGACATTATAGGAGTTGGATTAATTTGTTTTAGGCCAGAAAGAATTGCGAAGCAGCTCACTGTCGCATCCGTTAACATGCAGGCAAAAATAGATGAAGAAAGTTTTCCTCGAATTGTTGATGATGTGTTTGGTAATTATGTGGCAAAAGAAATGGCAAGCGTTGTGCCGCAAGTGAATCAAATGCGTGCTGAGATAGAGAGAAATGTTGAGAAAGTCGGGGAAGCGTTACAAGAAAATCCCGCAATCATCACCGAAGGAAATGCAGTTCTCACAAAAGTAAAAGAAGCTAGAGACAAAATAAGGCAAAAAGCTGAAGGTAAAATTCCTCCGGTAAGTGAGGAACTTATCAATGATACTGCGGCTAAATATGCCACCGATCTACTCTACAACGAATCACCAGAAATATTTAAACTTGTTGAAGATGCTGTTGCAAGAGGAATGGAACAAGCTGCGAAAGAAGGAAAATATGAGCCATTATCCAGGCACCAAAATAATGAAAGAGTTGCAATAGTTGTTGCTGGCGGCCCTGCTTCTGGAAAAACTCAAGCAACAGAAATGGCATTACATTCTTTAGTGGATTCAAGAGATGTAATGGCATTTTCTACCGACCAATTGCGAACATTGGTTTCCCCAGGAGAAACTGGCGGTCCTGCATTTACAGATCTGGAAGCCAATCTTGTCTTCAGGCAAATAATCGGAAAAATGGATAGAGCGATGAAGAGTGATGTTGCTCCAACAATTTTATCTGAAGGAACAAGTTTAAATCCTGGGGCTATTAATCATCTTTTGACTGGAGGCGCGCAAGTTCACGCTTCTTTAATATCTATTCCGGCAGAAGTGGCTTTGGAAAGAGCTGGCAAAAGAGCGGCTTCAGATAAAGCAGCTGATCAAGGCAGATCTTATTCCGATGAATATTTGTTGGGATTGCACAAACAAGATGGAACGGCACTGCCAAATATTACCAACCAACTTCAAGGTAAGAATGTTCAGCTATCAATATTTGATAATAATGTTCCGCGTGGACAAAGCCCTGAATTAATTGGCCGAATGAATCTTCAAACAATGGAGATGGAAATTTACAATGTGCAGAAATTAGCGGAATTAGAGCAGAAAGGAAAAATTGATCCTACACAAAGCAAAGATCAGGGTATGTATTCGGCGGATGACAAACTTCCCGAGAATAATATTTCTTTTTTGACTGACGCTCTAAAAAAATTTAGCGTAACTTTCAGAGATGGTGAAATGGGCGAAGAATATGCCGCTTCAAAACCAGGTGAAAAATTAACGATCACCAATCAAGCTTTGTTTGATTCAAAACAACAAAATCCATATGACAAAGCTTTAACCTCTCCACTTTTGGAGGAGGCTAAAAAAGCAGAACAAGAGCAAAAATCAGGAGATTCTTGGGTTAAAAAACTAGGTCTCGAGGACAAAGCAGAAAAACCACGATCATTTTTAGAAGCTGCGCAAGCTGGAAAATATGGCAATATTGGAAGTAAAGGCGGGGCTCATGAACTATAAATACGAAACAGAAAGATTAATTTTACGGCAGTGGCAAGAGTCTGATATTGCGCCATTTGCGGAGATGAACTCTGACCCTGAGGTGATGAAATATTTCCCCAAAACTTTGAGTTTTGATGAAACTTTAGAAATGTATAATCGCTGGCGGAGCAATAAAAACGGCTTTGGATTTTATGTGGCAGAAGAAAAAATCAGCGGTAAATTTATTGGGTTTGTTGGTTTGAATATTCCAAGTTACATGCCTGACTGCGTAGAAATTGGCTGGCGACTGCGAAAAGAATTTTGGGGGAAAGGTTATGCCACTGAAGCAGCAAAAAAGTGGCTGGAGATTGGGTTTGGTGAGTATGGACTAGATGAAATAATTTCATTTACAGCAAAGCAAAACATCAAATCACAAGAGGTGATGAAAAGAATCGGTATGAAACGCGATGAGCAAAGGGATTTTTTTCATCCAAAAATTCCAAAGGATCATCCGCTGGCGTTTCATGTGTTTTATGCGTTACAAAATTTTAAGAAAAATGAATGCTAAAATAAAACATGAATAAATTTTCTCCATTTTTAAATGAAAGCATACAGGCAAAAAATATAGTTGAGATTGATGTCGATCAATTTGCTTTGTCTGCCTTTCGGGAACTGATTAATTATCCATTCAATGAGGATGATTATTGCATTACTTCTCCGAGTTGGAATAGCGACATAAAGTGGATCTCTGCAAATAATAGCAAAACACATCAGTTTTTTTATGATCATTTTAGTAAAATGAAAATCGCATCTTCTGTGCTAAAAGTTCTAGATCTGAACGAAAGCCCAACCTTGTACCAAGGCTTTATTGTGCAGCGCAGCAATTGCACCAAAACAAATTTTCATGAAGATTGGATTAATACTAAAAATCAAGCATTCACTTTTATGACTCCAATCACAGATAATTCAGATGGGTTTGGATTGTTATATTATGACATTCATGGACAAGTTCGAGAGTATAATTACCAAGTCGGTAAGGGGATTTTATTTGGTGACAAATTTATTCACTCTACGAAACCAGGACGTTCGGAACATCCAGT
>CANNMN010000105.1 GCA_947505885.1 Rickettsiales bacterium | reverse complement strand
TCCCAGTTCCAACCACAGGCGCATCTGGACAAAGCAATGGAACCGCTTGTCTTTGCATGTTTGCACCCATCAATGCGCGATTCGCGTCATCATTCTCAAGGAAGGGGATTAGTGTAGTTGCGATCGAAATAATCTGCTTAGTTGAGACGTCAATAAAGTCGATTTTGTCTGGCGTCAACATTATGAATTCGCCATTTTTACGACAACTTACCAAGTCAGATTTAATGTTGCCATTTGCGTCGGCTTCAACATTCGAAGGCCCAACTGCAAAATCAACCTCGCCCATTGCTGAGAGATATTTTACTTCGTTAGTAATTTTTCCGTTAACAACTTTGCGATAAGGAGTTTCGATAAATCCGTAATTATTAACCCTAGCGTATGTCGCAAGCGAGTTGATCAAGCCGATGTTAGGACCTTCTGGGGTTTCAATCGGACAAATTCTTCCATAGTGTGTAGGATGTACGTCACGCACTTCGAAACCGGCGCGTTCGCGAGTCAAGCCACCTGGTCCGAGAGCTGAAAGACGGCGCTTGTGAGTAATGTCAGAAAGTGGATTTGTTTGATCCATAAATTGCGACAATTGTGAAGTCGCAAAAAAGTCTTTAACTGCAGTAACTAATGGCTTGGAGTTGATCAAGCTTTGCGGCATAACTGTGTCGACTTCTACT
The DNA here is from genome assembly GCA_947505885.1 of Rickettsiales bacterium. Lineage (GTDB taxonomy): Bacteria > Pseudomonadota > Alphaproteobacteria > Rickettsiales > UBA1997 > UBA2645. The sequence continues at coordinate 4,063 of CANNMN010000105.1, read as the reverse complement.
GAATTCAACTTTTCCATGATCGCCTTCTCAATTCTGGTCATGCCAATGCGCAACTGATTTTCAATCAACTCACCTACGGCACGAACGCGACGGTTAGCCAAGTTGTCTATATCATCAGTCTTGAGATCGCTATGTTTAATAAGGCTAAGAATTTTGATGGTTTGCTCAATATCTTGATTAGTTAAGAAGAGTGTATCTTTGTTAACCTCTAAACTCAGGCGGTGATTCATCTTCATGCGACCAACATCTGACAAGTTGTAGCGCGTGTCGTTGAAGAAAAGATTATCGAAGTAATTTTTTGCCACTTCGAATGAAGATGGAGCTTCCCCCAGTCGCACAGCGCGATAGATGTCGAATAAGGCCTCGCGTTGATTCGGGTTTTTATCGACCAACATTGTGTTGTAGAGATATGGGCCCATTTCAGACTTGCTCGGATTAATCACCGGAACTGTTGCAAAATTTAACTTGTGCAAAATTTCTAAGCTTTCAGCAGTAATGATTGAGCCAGCATCAAGCAAAAGCTCGCCGGTTTCTGACTCTATTAAGTCCGCAGCAACAACATAGCCCGGTAAAACTTCAGCAGTTAATAAGTAATGCGTGAATTTTTCTGACTGCAGCTTGTCTATCGATTTGCGATTGAGCTTAACCCCTTCTTTCACCTTTACTTCGCCGGAATGAGCACAAACCAGGTCATAAGGAACTTTTCTGCCAGAAAAAGATTCTGGATCAAATGTCAATGCCCAACCTTTTTTGGTAAAGGTTGCATCAACAGAGCCGTAGAAAGCGTGGATAATTGACTCGGAACTCATTCCGAGTGCGCGCAAAAGAGAAGTTACTGGGATTTTTCTTTTTTTGTCGACGCGAAAATGAAGGACATCTTTGCTATCAAATTCAAAATCAAGCCAAGAGCCGATGTGCGGGATGATTTTTGCTGAGTAAGATTTCGATCCGGATAATTTTACATTTTCACTATCGAAGAAAACTCCAGGTGCGCGACGCATTTGCGAAACAACAACTCTTTCTGCGCCGTTAACAACAAAACTTCCCGTTTCTGTCATTAAAGGAATTTCGCACAAATAAACCTCTTGCTCTTTAATTGACCGAATTTCCTTAACCTCGCTACCCTCTTCTTGATGCCACAACACTAGGCGAAGCTGCGCATGAAGAGGTGCCGAAAAAGTTCTGCCTGCAGAAAGACATTCTTGCGCTTCGTATTTTGATTGACCAAGTGAGTAGCTAAGAAATTCGACCGTAACTCTATCAGCCGAATCGGAAAGTGGAAAAAACGAGTGAAAAACCGACTGGATACCGACATTTTCGCGTTGCTCGTGTGGAATTTTTGCCTGTAAAAATCTGTCGTATGATTCTTTTTGTAGCGCGATCAGATTAGGAATCGCAATTACTTCTTTGCCACCGCTATTACTGAAACTCTTTCTGAAAAGAACCTGATCGAAGTTACGAATCTGAGCCATGTTTATCCTTTTTGAGTAACTTTATTAAAAACGCCAAAAGCCAATCCACTAAAACTAGTGGATTGGCTTGAAAAGATTTGTTTGTTTTATTTCAACTCAACCTTTGCGCCAGCTGCTTCGAGCTTCTTTTTAATTTCTTCTGCTTCTGATGCCGATACGTCAGATTTAACAGTTTTTGGTGCGGCCTCAACCAAATCTTTGGCTTCTTTCAAACCTAGATTAGTAATCGCGCGAACCTCTTTAATAACGTTGATTTTATTATCGCCAAAAGCAGTTAAAACAACGTCAAATTTGTCTTTAACTTCGACTACGGCAGCTACGGCAGGAGCAGCAGAAGCAAATGCAGCGGCGGATACGCCCCACTTTTCTTCTAGCTTTTTGCTTAATTCAGCAAGCTCAAGAATAGTTAGAGATGATAGAGATTCTGATAGTTGTTCAAGATTAGTAGACATGTCGACTTTAGTTGAGGTTAGTTAATAATTTTTGGAATTAGTTAGTTTTTAGAGTTGCCAAGCCTTTTTCTGGGGCGGTAAGCAATCTAACAAAGTTTGATTGAGCGGCATTAAGTATACCAAGGAAAGAAGCGCGAACCTCTTCGAATGATCCGAGTTTCGCCATCTCTTTAATGGCGGATTCAGTCACCAAGGATTTGTTGAAGAAGCCAACTTTGATTTTTAAAACTTCGATCTGCTTAGCCATATCTGCGATTACCTTGGATAAGGCTACAGGGTCTTGCGAATAAAGAAGTGCCGTTGGACCAGAAAGATGGTCAGAAAGAGCCTTAAGCTCAGTTTTTTCGACTGCAACTTTTACCAAAGTGTTTTTAGCGATTTTCATTCCGCAGCCTTTTGACTTCAAAGCTACGCGCAAATCATAAAGCTGTTTATCGCTCATGCCGCGATAATGAATAACCGCAACAAAGGCGCTATTCACAAGATTGTTTTGTAACGAGGTAACTAATTGTGATTTCTGTTCTCTGTTCATTTGCTAACTCACTTAAACTGATTCGATGGCGACTTGCACGGAAGGTCCCATTGTTGAACTCAAATAGAGCTCTCTAATGAATTTTCCCTTAGAAGATTCCGGCTTAGAAGATTTGATTGCTTTGACGGCACTCTGCACATTTTCGAGAAGATTTTTTGCATCAAAGTCAGCCTTTCCAATCATGCAATGCACAGTTCCACCTTTGTCGTTCTTAAAATTAATCTTTCCCTTCATTGCATCAGTAACTGCTTTCTTTACGTCAGGAGTAACTGTGCCGTTTTTTGGACTTGGCATTAAGCCGCGGGGCCCAAGCTTTTTAGCAAGCTTGCTAATTTTCGGCATAACATCTGGAGTGGCAACGCAGCAGTCGAAATCGAGGAATCCGCCCTCAACTTTAACAAGCAATTCATCCAAACCTGCCAATATCGCTCCGGCTTCCAGAGCGGTTTTTTTCTGATCTTCGTTACCAGTAAAAACAATTACTCTGACCTTTTTTCCAGATCCATGAGGCAGCATGATTGAACCTTTGACTGTTTGATCCGATTGCTTGGCATCAATTCCTAAATTTAGCGCAACGTCGATCGACTCAACAAATTTACGTTTTTTGGTCGCTGCTAAGTCTTGGACCTTTTTTATGGCCTCTTCGATATTTGCTGCTTTGAATTTTTCGACCACTTGTTTCTGATTTTTCTTCACCATTTTTAAAAAAATTTTATTCGACTACTTCCAAGCCCATTGATGTCGCAGAACCTTTAACCATCTGCATGCAAGCATTTAGATCAGAACTATTCATGTCGACCATTTTTTTCTTGGCGACACTAGCAATTTGAGCCGTGTTAATTTTACCGGCAGAATCTTTTCCTGGAGCTGAAGAGCCTTTTGCAAGGTTGATTTCCTTCATGATTAGGTAAGAAACCGGAGGATTTTTGGTAATGAACGTGAAAGATTTATCCTTGTAAGCAGTAATCGTAACCGGAATTGGCGTACCAAGATCGTAATCAAATTTAAGCGCGTTAAATTGCTTACAAAACTCCATGATATTAAGGCCTTTTTGACCTAGAGCTGGTCCGATTGGAGGTGCTGGATTAGCCTTTCCTGAAGCTACTTGTAGCTTAATAATACCCAGGACTTCTTTAGAACTTTTTGACATTGCTTAAAATTACTTAAAACGGGGATGAAGCCTTGATTTCAGTGGCCTCATAGGCACCTAGGAACCCTACCCGGAAAACGAAAGGCGCGGCAACTTATTTTTCAAACTCTAACTTGCAAATTATTTTTTAACTTTTCTTGGACGCGGTCTCAAAACTAATGCGTGGGTCAATAATTTTGTAGGTAAAATCAGAAATAATATTGGTCACCAAGCCAAGTAATGTAAAGATATAAAGCGTTGCAAACATCAGTGGATAATCGCGCGAAATTGCCGATTCATAACCCAGAAGCCCCAGGCCATCGAGAGAGAAAATTACCTCAATCAACATTGAGCTAGTAAAAAAAATTCCAATTAAAGCCGCGGGCAATCCAGCAATTACAATCAGCATCGCGTTACGAAAGACGTGGCGGTACAAAACTTTTCGCTGATTCAAGCCCTTGGCGTAAGCGGCGATAAC
>CANNMN010000104.1 GCA_947505885.1 Rickettsiales bacterium | reverse complement strand
CCAAGCTGATCGCCAAGCCGGCGCAGTTTAAGACGCTGCTGATTAGCGTCCTGCATCACCTCAACAATTTTAGCGTAACGTGAATCTTGCGCTAATTTTTCTGCACGAACAGTAAGCAATGCATCACCATTAATTGCGCCAGACAAAACATATGAACCGATAGTTTTAGAAATTTTGTAAGGCTCGCCGGTTAAGTAAGATTCATCCATCGCCGAAGAGCCGGTAACAATTACCGCATCAACCGGACAAGTTTCGTGTGGATAAATCACGAGCAGATCGCCAACTTTTATCTGCGCAATTTCAACATCTTCAACTTTTTCTTGGCATTGCAAATGTGCCGTTGATGGCATCCGCTTGGCTAAAGCTGCAAGCACAAATGACGCGCGACGCGAGGCATATTTCTCAAGTGCCTGACCACTCATGATCATAAAAATTATTAAGCCAAAAGCCCAATATTCAGCCAGATAAAGAGAAACTATTAATGAGATTACAGCAATTAGATCGGTGCCAAAAATTTTTTGAAAATTTTTTTTAAGCAAACCGTCCTCGGTAAAAGATTAACGGCTTAGAATCATTTATTTTTCCAAAATCAAGCACTTCACCGATAATGATGTGATGATCTCCACACTTGATTACTCGATGTTTTTTGCATTCAAAAAAAGCCAAAGAATTTTGAAAAATTGGATTGCCCTTCTGGCCAAAAAAATAAGGTTCTACCCCCCATTTTTTAGAATTTTTTGGTGTAGCAAATGCGCTTGCAAGAGCTTGCTGATCTTGACTTAACACATTCAAGGAAAAGTAACGATTCTTCTTAAAAAATTCGAGATTTGCCGAATCATTATAGATGCAAAATGAAACCAGCGGCGGATTTAACGAAACAGAAGTAAAGGAATTAATCGTCATTCCAAAAAACTCAGTGGCGAAAATTTTTTTAATTTTTTCTAAGAAATTCTGCGTGTGAATTTTGCTCTCAAACTTTTGCGCGAAATAATTTTCCTGCAAAAAATTTTGCCAAAATTCTTCAAATTTTCCGACGAGATTCTTCTTAACAAAAAAATTCTCTGCCAAAAAATTCTTACGTCTAGCGCACGCAATGATAACGCCGGTTGAAAAGAGCCCGAGAGTTTCGCGAAGTTTTTTTGAATCCATTTTTAAACTTTATCCTTAATTCTTTACGCACCATCCAAACCTTCACAAGAGTGAAGCGATGCTTTTTGTAGCAATATTTTGAAACGACTTGGCAAACTTTTAATTAATTTACCTTGGAGAATGTCGAATAGATCGGGCCAAATACCGCGATTGTAATCCAGGCAATCATACTCCCCATAACAATTGTGATTGTTGGCTGGATCATTGACACAAGGCGGTCGATCGAGTCATTAATTTCACGATCGTAAAAGAATTTGATGTTATTCAAGGCGCTTTCCATGTTACCGCTTTCTTCGCCAATTTTAAACATTCGCACGACGAGATTAGGGAAATATCCAGTAGCCGCGATTGCTTTAGAAAGAGCCTGTCCGTCTGAAACTTGCTGCCTCACTGTGGCAATACTTTTCTTGATCGCACTATTTTTGATCACACCACTTGATGATTCTAAACATTCTAAAACTCCCAAGCCGCTTTTGAAAGTCATTGAGAAAAACTGACAAAATTTTGCCGCATCAATTTTATTAATAATTGGGCCAAAAATCGGAAGTTTTAGTTTTAAATCATCAATTATTACCGCCATATCTTCGGAGGAACGTCGCAGAATTTTTACTGTTGTCCAAATAACAGGAGGGGTAAGGATAATAAAATACCAATTGTTTTTGATGAAGTCAGAAAACTTCATCAACGCTACCGTTAGAAATGGAAGTTTGATGTCTTGCGTCGCCAAAAAACCTGTAACTTTTGGCACTACAACTGAGGTCATAATTCCCAAAATACCAAACATGAGGACGATACCAAACATTGGCCCGGTAGTTGCCTTTTTGGTTTTACGCTTGATGTCCATAGTCCACTTAATGTCTTCGATGATACTGCTGAAAGCGCTGGAGAGATTACCGGTTTTTTCACCCATCGCAACCAACCCAACATAGGTAGTGCCAAAGACATCTGGTCGCTTACCTAAACTTTCAGAAAACATATTACCATTCTTGATCGATTCTTCAATTTCACTCATCAGCGCTTTAATTTCTGCGGAATCTGCACTTTCAACTAAATCACGAATTGAATCCGCGATCGGCACGCCGGTTTTTTCAAGTTGTTCAAGATGAACAAAAATCATGATCAATTCTTTCGGCTTAATACCAGAGCTAAACAAACTAATTCCACCAGCTTTTTCTTCTTTAAATGAGATCAGCTCCAATCGGGTCGCACGTAGTAAAGTCGAGAGCTCCCCTGAATTTTCTGCCGCCAATTTTCCTGAAACATATTTACCCTCTTCATTGAAGGCCTTGTAACGATAGCGATTCATGTTTTTGGATTAACGTTTTTTCTTTAATTTATTCAGAATCATCTCGCGTTTAATTTTCGAAATGTGGTCGACAAAGGTAATTCCGTTAAGGTGATCGACTTCATGCTGAATACAAGTCGCGAGCAATCCAGACATCTTTTCTACTTTCTCTTTTCCAAACAAATCGAGATATTTTACTGTAACTTCTTTTGACCTAACCACCTCTGAACGCGCATCTGGAAAGGACAAACAACCTTCATTGTAAGAAGAGCATTCTTTCGAAAATTCGACGATTTCTGGATTGATAAAATAGCGTGGATTGGCGTTGGTTACATGCACGTGATCACAACCGTGATGGTCATGATGATGGTCGTGCTCTTGCGTTTTGTAATCGACATCAATTACTAAAATTCTTTTTAAAATACCGACTTGAACAGCCGCCAAACCTACTCCTTCCTCGGCATACATCGTACTAACCATGTCTTTCATGAAGTTACGAAGAGCGTCATCAATTTTATCAACAGGTTTAGAAATCTGCTTCAATAAAGGGTTAGGAGCAATAATAAGAGGAAGTGCTTTCATTTTTTATTCAATATTTTCACAAATAACTTTAAGGGCTTCGGGATAAATTCGATGTTCTTCTTCGAGAATTCTTGCTGCAAGAGTTTCTTTTGAATCGCCTTCTAGCACTGGCACAGAAGACTGCCAGATGATAAGTCCAGAGTCCATTTCTTCACTTACAAGATGCACTGTGCATCCAGAAATTTGCGCACCGGCTTTGATCGCATCACCAACCGCATCCGCACCTTTAAATTCCGGAAGAAGTGAAGGATGAATATTAATCAGGCGACCAAACCATTGCTCCACAAACTCCGATGAAAGCAGGCGCATGAAACCAGCAAGGCAGATTACTTCTGCGCCAAATTTCTTAATTTCCTCGCTCATTTTTTTATCAAATTCTTCACGCGTAGAAAAATTTTTATGATTGATTACTGCAGTTGGAATTTTTTTCTCGCGCGCAAATTCTAAACCCGCCGCATCTATTTTATTCGACAGAACCAAAACTATTTCTGCCGGAAATTCTACATCCTCACAAGCCTTTACAAGTGCTTGCATGTTACTTCCGCGACCAGAGATTAAAATCGCTACTTTAACTTTTTTTATCATAAATTTTTACGTTAAGGCGTTAAAGTTTGTCATTGCAAAAAGCTAAGTAAGCCCAGCAATCGATTTTTGGAGCGCTTCGCTAAAGCTCGCAATAAAAGGTTTAGAGATTGGTTTCTTTGGGCAAAATGAGTGTAGATAAAATTTCATACCAAGAATCTGGATCAGTCGAATTACCAAATCCAGAAATGTACAACTCATCTTCAGCGCGCGTCATTCCTACGTAAAGCAAGCGTAAACTTTCTTCTGCAATTTCTTTTAAACGCAGCTCGCGATGAGTTCTAATCAATTTATTTTCGTAAGATTTTTTTGCGCACCAAATCGGCAATCCATCAATCCAAAGAATTTTTTCTTTGGCACTTGGCGATCTTCTTAAATCGTAAGAACAATCTGGAAGCACGACAATCTTGGCTTGTAAACCTTTTGCGCCGTGAATCGTACTTATTCTAACGCGATTATTTTCCACTGCAGAAAGAGAAATTTCTGGATCTATCTCTTCAACAAATTCCAAAAACTTTTGTAAATTTGACGAAGAATTTTGACAGAAATTAGAAACTGAAATGATAAATTTATCTAACATTTCCAAGCTCTCGTGACCGAAATAAGAGAGAAAATTTTGCCGCTGATTTTTCTCGTATAAAATAAAATAAAAAAATTCGAAGCAGTTTACTTCCTGCGATTTCGTAATTAATTCCTCGAGTTTTTCACGAGTTGTTGAACCAATCAAAGCCTTGTAAATCGTAGTCTCTTCCTCATTTTTCTTCAGACAAATTTTTAACAATTCATCTTCGCTAAAATCAAAAATTGGTGATTTAAGCAGACAGGCAAGATTTAAATCATCCTGCGGTAAGAGCACAAATCTTGCCGCCGCAAGCAGATCTTGAATTAGTAAACTTTTGCTAAATCTCACGCGCGAAATACTGGTAAAAGGAATTTGGTGACGGTGAAAACTTTTTACCAATTCGTCAAAAAAACCGTTGGTTCGAGTACGTAGCAAAATCATGACATCACCGTAATTCACCGACCTATCTTGCGCCCAGCTCGTGATTTTTTTAGAAATCATTTCTGCCAAAATTTCCTGCTCAGTCTTCTCGGTTTTTTGGTAATTAATTTGCCACTCGTAACTAGTTTCTTGCTTCTCTATTTCTTTTTTAGCTT
>CANNMN010000103.1 GCA_947505885.1 Rickettsiales bacterium | reverse complement strand
AGCATCCAACTGCGTCAGAATTTTCTAAGGTGTGCAGCATGTGCTTCGTGTAATCTGCATCGAGATAATCATGCCCACCAAACCACATAAAATACTTCGTCTGCGCCGCATCAAGGCAGGCCATAAAATTCTCACTGCCACCAATATTTTTTTCCTGACGAATGTATTTTATGTTCGAATATTTCTGCGAAAATTCTTTGCAGATTTGTTGCGTTTCATCAGTCGAAGCATTGTCGGAAATAATCACACAACCCGCTTGTTCGACACAAGACTCAAGAGTTTTGCGCAAATACTTAGCCTCGTTGTAAGCAGGAATACCAATGGTTAGCAGATTTTTGTAATATTTCATGCTTAATTAATTTTTTTGGCCAAACCAAAAATCAAATCACAATATTCTGATTTTACCCTTCCAAAAAATACCGTCTTAAGTCCATTATTTTTACACAGAGTCTCGATCGATTTTTTATTAAAAAAATTGATGTGCTCATGCATTCCAAAATGCCTATTTTTTGCTTCGCGCCCCTTGATGAATCTCTCCTTAAAAAATCTGAATTTTATCTTTCTGATAAGATCGTAATTTCTGATCGGATTATCGAATGGAAGTTCGAAATAGAAATAGCCACTATTCTTAAGCGAGTCGGCCATCTCTTTCATAATTTTTTGCGGATCAGGAACATGCTCAAGAACATGCTGCGAAATTACTAAATCAAAACTTTCTGGCTTTAATTCTTTTACCCTCCGAACCCCTGGCTCAAGAGGAAGATCGGTGACTTCAAACAAATATTTTTCTTTGTCCTCGAAAGCCTCAATATTGAGATGCTGCCCCCTATCTCCGCCGTAATCGAGAATAGATTTTATCTTTACCAAATCAATTTTGGCCCCCTTAAAAGCTAGCAAGAGATTTCTTTTTCTAGTTTCTATTTCACCCGCGTCTTTGCCCAAATCCGCATTGAATTTCTCTGTGTAAAACTCTTCATGTTTGAATCGGCACTGTTGATATTCTTTGCCGCGATAATTGTGGTAAAGATCCGCCATTTCTTGATCACTCATGCGGTAATCAAAAAACATAAAGTTGCAGTCTAAACATCTAACAAAGCCAATCGCTCTGTCATCCTTCATTCCGATTCTATCTCTGACAAATTCCGCAACTTTGGCTGGGTATTTTTGAGTATTTTTAGACTTACAGATAAGACAATTTTTCATGACGAAGAGTTAGAAATTATTTTTCACGTAAAGCGCGTCGCCCCAAAAGCCGACACTATTCCACATCACTTCACGTCTTACAAAATCTTGCTCTAATAAAAATTTATCAAGCTCATCAATCAAGACACAATTGGCGTAAGTTTCTTTGTTATTCACCTCGGAAATAATGGCGTCGATATTTTTCAAAACTTCCTTTGCGCCTTTTAAAACTTCGAGTTCGTAGCCCTGCACATCAATCGCTAAAAAATTGTAATCATTTTTTTGGCCACGAAAAAAATCATCGAGTCTGACCATTTCTACCTCTTCTTTTTGATCAAATTTAATATCCGGATATTGCTCAAGATGCAGCTTGGGAGAAAGGATAGAGTTAGACGCGCCATCATTACCGGTTTCAATATTCATCAAGATTTTTTTCTCTTCGTTGCCGAGAGCTTTTTTGACGAGCAAAACTTCTTTTTCATTTCCGAAAATTTTTCTCAAAAAAGATTGCTTGGTTTTATTGCCTAATTTTTTTTGCAGCCGCTCAAAATTAGCGCAACAAGGCTCAAAAAAAATCATGCTTCTAATGCCAAGTTTTTTGTAGATGTGATATTCGCTGCCGTCGTAAGCACCGATATGGATCACTCCTCTGATCTTTAATTTGTAAGCCTCAGAGATTCTTTTTAGTTCGCGGATCATTTATTAAAATTTGTAATTTGGCCAAGCGTAAATTCTCTCGCGCTCACTTTTTCCTCTAGATAATTTTTGTACCACTCCGCCGTCCATTCAAGTGTTTCTTCGAAAGATAATTTTGGCTGCCAGTTAAGTTCTTTTGTGGCGCGAGAGTGATCTAATTTTAAAATTCCTGCCTCGTGTAAGTTTTTTGCACCCCCCATCGTCGCGCTACGCTTCGAGTCGATCACCCCTAAATAGGAGGTATCCTGCGCGTCAGTAGCTATTTCGTAAGCACCTATTCCAATTTTTTCGATTAAAGTTTTAGTCAGAATTTCAACATTTTGCTCCGCATCTTTATTCGGACCAAAATTGTAAGCCTTAGCAAAATCTTCGCCTTTTTCGTAAAGATTTTTTGTTAAAAGCAAATATCCGTAAAGTGGTTCAAGCACGTGCTGCCAAGGTCTGATCGAATTTGGCGAGCGCAATTTAACTTTTTCTCCGGCGCGAATTGCGCGAAAAATATCCGGAATAATTCGATCAATAGAAAAATCGCCACCACCAATCACATTGCCGGCGCGAGCTGAAGCAAGTTGAATTCCTTCTTTTTGAAAAAATGAACGGCGGTAAGAAGAAGTTAAAATTTCTGCACAAGCCTTGCTCGACGAGTAAGGATCGTAGCCGCCTAGAGCATCTTCTTCTTGGTAGGCGTAATCAGTCTCGCGATTTTCGTAGCATTTATCGGTGGTAATATTTGTGATCACCCTCACCGAACCGGCTTTGCGCGCCGCTTCAAAAACATTGAGCGTGCCAATCACATTAGTTTCGTAAGTTTTTCGTGGATCAAAATAAGAGTCGCGCACCAAAGGCTGCGCCGCCAAATGCAAAATAATTTCCGGCTGAAAATTTTTTACCGTCGCCGCGATTTCGTCAGAATTTCTAATGTCGCCGATTATTGATTTTTCTAGCCCCGACGCAACTTCTGCCGAGTTAAATAAACTTTCTTTGTCGGCTTCTAGAGAAAACCCCACCACCTTCGCACCCAACATTGTAAGCCAAAGCGAGAGCCACGAACCCTTGAAGCCAGTGTGCCCGGTGAGAAAGATTTTTTTTCCTGAGTAGAAATTTTTCATTTAAAAACTTTTCTTAAGTAACTGATTGTTGGCTTCTCAACAAAAAGATGATTTGCCACCGAAATTGTAATGATTGAGGCGATTAGAACGACGTACCAAAAAGCATTAATCACCCAAATATCACTGTCCGTAAATCCGTGTAAAAATCTTCCTAAGCTAGTTACCAGAGGTTGATGGAGTAGATACAAAGAGTAAGAAGCTTCGCCAATTAAAATCAGCAAGGAAGGATATTTAATTTTTGAATCTAGAGCCGCGATTCCGTTACGAAAAAACAGGCAAAGAAAAACACCAAAACAGAATTCGTAGTTGTAAGTGGAAAGAAAAGCGCTGTCGCTCGAACGTAGAAATGTAGCAACAAGAAATAGAAGTATTCCAAGATAAAATTTCCGTCCAAAAACACCCATCGACAGCGCAAAAATAAAATAAAACCAGATTTCATAACTCAGCGTCCAGGCAGCATCTAGAATCATCTCCCGTCTTTGTTCTGGCTCAGGAGAAAGAAAGAGAAGATCTCCGGCAATATCAAAATTTGCGAAGCCATGAACGAGCAATCCAACAATCAAACATTCGATGTAGATTGGATAAATTCTGATAAATCTTTTGATAAAAAACTGCCTAACTGACTCCACCTTATCGTGATGCAGATGCGCCATAATAAAGCCGCTAATCACGAAAAATATATCAACTCCATAAACGCCAACAGAAGTTTCGATGGGAATAAAATAGTTTCCGATATGAACAACTAAAACCATTAGCGCCGCAATAGCGCGAAAAAATTGTATAGTGTTAATCTTCTTAACTTTCACCTAATTCACCCCAATTTCTCTTAAGAACGCCTTGTCCAAACTATCTTCTTCGTGCTTATTCTTAAAGCCTTGCGGGCTGCCGCAATAGACGATTTGAGCGTTGTTTAAAATCGCAATCGAGTCGCAAATCTCGTCCATGTCGGACAAAATATGTGAGCTGAAAAAAATAGTTTTGCCGGAATTTTTGTAGGCGATTAGTTCGCGCTTCAAGGCAATGCGAGCCTTTGGATCTAGTCCAGACATGGGCTCGTCCAAAATTACTAAATCAGCTTCCGACAAAAAAACAGCGAGAAGTCCGAGTTTTTGCGTCATTCCTTTTGAATATTTGCTGACTTTTTGCTTCAGCATTTCGAATTTCAGATCGAGATTTTCGCAAAGTTCTTGCGCCTTTGCGGCGTTATATTTTTTGCCGTAAAAATCCAAAACGAACTGCAAAAATTCTTCACCTTTTTGATGAATTGACGGATGAAATTTTTCCGGCAAATAACAAGCGCGCTTACGGGCTTCTGGCAGGATGCGCGACACGCCAAAAATCTCAACTTCACCGTGATCCTGATCGAGCAAATCTAAAATAATTTTGATCAGAGTGGTTTTGCCCTGCCCGTTCAAACCGATGAAACCAAAAATTTCATTTGGTTTTACTTCAAAACTAACCTTGTCGAGCACGGGCTGTGCAAATACTTTGGAGATTTCAGAAATTTTTAGAGGAAGCATTTTTTAGAAAAAATTTTTAGTTCGGTAATTCAGTTTTTTAGTTTGGTAATTCAGTCATCCCCGCGAAGGCGGGGACCCAGAATAAAAAGCTCGGAGTGAGTTGTGAGATCTCCTGGATCCCCGCCTTCGCGGGGATGACGCAAGAAGATCAAAAATAACCGCGCCAACTAATTCGAATGTTGACGGAATTCTTCACGCTAATTCAGTCATTCCAGCGAAGGCGGGGATGACGCAAGAAGAACAGAAATAACCACGTCAACTAACTCACTCAAGTAAGAATTT
>CANNMN010000102.1 GCA_947505885.1 Rickettsiales bacterium | reverse complement strand
TCGCCTCATGAAATCAGCGATTTTGTTAAATTTTCTCGCGACGAATTGGGATTGAATATCACGGGCTTGATGTGCATTCCACCCACTGAAGAGTTGGCCTCACCCTACTTTGCCTTACTAGCAAAATTCGCCAAAGAAAATAATTTAAAAAATCTTTCAATGGGCATGAGCGCTGATTTTGAAGAGGCGATTGCGATCGGCGCAACTCACATCCGTCTAGGTACCGCGATTTTCGGATCTAGACTTTTACCAGGCCAAAAATAGCTTTCGGTTCTTCTTCCCAAAAATCTCAAGAAAGACAATGGCAACCCTCAATCAAGAGCAGCTCTACAACGAAATCATTGAGTATTACACCTACGCCGATCAATTAATCAGAGCGACGGAATGCAGTTCTCACAAATTATCCGAACAGCAATTTGAGATTGTTGAAGAAATTACCAAGCGTCTTGAGGATTATGCTGACAAGCTTGCCACCACTTACATCGAATTCGTAAAGCGGGGCTGCTCTGAAGAATCTACGGAAATCATTAGATCAACTTTAAATGATGTCTCGGCGACAATTGAGCAATGTCGCAATAAAATTTTGATGCTTGTTCAGAACTCTCAATAGATGAAAAATTTTCAAGAAATAATTGATGCATTAGAAGCGGATTTAAAAGTAATCGACGCAACAATTTTAGAATTCGCGCAAGGCAAATCCCCTTTGATTCAAGAAATTTCAGAGCACTTAATTTCCTCTGGCGGAAAACGCGTAAGACCAATTCTTCTAATTCTCTCTGCACGAATTTGTGGCGATAAAACTGGTCATGATTTAGCGGCCGCAGTCGAATTAATTCACTCAGCAACCCTACTGCATGACGATGTTGTTGATGTAAGCGAGATAAGGCGCGGAAAGAAAACTGCCAATGCGCTTTGGGACAATAAAGTTAGCATTCTCGTTGGCGATTACCTCTTTTCGATCGCCTTCCAATTAATGGTGCGCGGCAAAAATTTACGCGTGCTTGATTTACTAGCGAAAGCCTCTTCGATAATGGCAGATGGCGAAGTGATGCAACTACAAAATTCTAATGATGTTGCACTGTCGCAGGAAAAATATTTTGAGATTATTTTTGGCAAAACTGCGGTACTTTTTTCTGCGGCTTGCGAGTCTGGGGCTCTGATTAACGAAATGCCTGAGCTAGAAATAGAGATGCTTCGCGACTTTGGAAAAAATCTCGGAATCATTTTTCAAATCATTGATGATCTGCTCGATTATTCTTCGCAAAAAGAAGTTCTTGGCAAAGAAATTGGTGGAGATTTTTTTGCAGGAAAAGTGACTCTGCCAATCATTTTACTTTACGCTAAAGCTGACGAAACAGAGAAAAAATTAATCGCCGAACTCTTCGCTAAAAATTTCTATAGTGGTGAGAAAAATCAAAATGACTTCACGATAATTTTAGCTTTGCTTAAAAAATATGATGGGCTTGGAATGTCTAAAGATATGGCTTTATTACATCACAAACTAGCCCAAGAAAACTTAAAAAATTTTCCTGACTCTCCATCAAAACAAGGGCTTTTAACTGTTCTTGATCATTCACTTTTGCGTATTTCTTAGGTGATGAAATATCTCTACATTCTCACATTATTATTTTTCTGTAGCACGGCTTCAGCACAAATAATCGACAGCTCTTTTTACGATTTCACTGTTTACGAAATTCAAGAAAACGAGTTGGATTACAAAACTTGCTACATTGTCGCACATCCATTCGCATCTGATACAGATCATAATTCGCGCCAAAAACCTTATTTGATGATTTCCCGCTTTCAAAAAGATCGTAGCGAGGAAGTGAGTGTTTTTGGTGGCTTCGAATACAAACTCGGCAGCAAAATTTTTGTCTTAGTCGACAACAAACAATTCAAGCTCAAAAGCAAAGATGACATGGCTTGGAATGAATCAAAATACAGCGACGTCAACATGATTGAAGCGCTGTTAAATAGCGTGGCAGTTAAGGTAAGAAGCGATTCGGCGATTGGCACTTACGCTGTGGATGAATATTCGCTGAAGGGAATTACGCGGGCTTATGCCAGAATGCGGGAAATTTGTAAGTAATTCAGTGCGCGTGCAAAACCTTGTCGATCAATGCCTAAGAAGTGATAATAAGACCAGTAGCTACAGCGCGTTATACTAGCGCAGCTTATGATCCAGATGATCTAGTAATAAATTCCTCAAGAAACTTTCCCGCAAAATAAAGAGAGCCGCAGATTAGTATCAAAGCAGGTTCGTCATATTTTATTTTTTTAAAGGCATCAGAAAAACTTTCCGCAGTTTGTGATTTTATTCCGATTTTCTGCGCAACTTCATCAATTTCCGAAGCCTTGCGTGACTTAGTTTCATCAGGAATTGTTAGAGCGATTAATTCATCAGTTGCCCCAGAAATTTTCTGTAAAAAACCTTCACAATCTTTGTCTTTAAGCATAGAAAAAATTATGAAGATTCTTTTATTTTTTTGCGTCTTAAGAAAATCTACCACCGTCTCTGCGCCTTGCAGATTATGACTTCCATCTAGGTATAGTTCAAAATTATTTGGTAAATCAGGTAGGTAAATTTTTTGCAGACGCGCCGGCCAAAATGCTTTTTTTAATCCATTTTTTATTTGTTCTTCGCTTACTGAAAATTTCTTCTGTGCCTTTACCGCAGCTACTGCAAGTGCAGCATTTTCTTGTTGGTGACTTCCAGCCATTCTTAAATCATAAATGGACTCCGTAATTCGAAGTGGCGTCAAGCCACCCAACACCCTCCAAACTTCCTCACTTTGTTTACCGATTACTACCGGACAATTTTTCTTAACTATTCCGGCTTTTTCGGCGGCAATTTTTTCCAAACTATTTCCAAGAAATTCTTCGTGATCAAAAGAAATCGGGGTGATCACTGAACACAAAACTTCAGGTAAAACATTTGTGGCATCAAGCCTGCCACCCATTCCAGTTTCAAGTAAAAGGAGGTCGGCTTTAACTCGGCTAAAGGCAAGGAATGCCGCCACCGTTGTTCCTTCAAAGAAAGTTACTGAAATTGCCGGATCTTTCTCTGCTGCCTCCTGGCATTCGCGTAAAATTTCATTTAAAAATTCATCAGAAATATCTGAGCCAGCCAAATTTATTCTTTCATTAAAATCGACGAGATGCGGAGAAATGTAGGAATGAACTCGTAAACCCGCTTCAACAAAAATAGCTCGCAAAAAAGCTAATGTTGAACCCTTGCCATTTGTGCCAGCAATGTGAATTGTGGGCGGTAATTTTAGATGAGGATTGTCTAGCCTCTCTAGCAATTCGTAAACTCGTGAAAGTCCAAACTTAATATCGCGATAGCCCTGGGGGCTTGGCCAAAAAGGTAATTTCATTTTATGAAGAATATTTCAGTGAAGAATCTCGCCTATCTTATTGGCGCAGTCTTTTTTCTCAAGTTGGTCACGATCTTCATTTACCCACTTCATCACCCATCCGAAGCGCGTTATGCTTCGATCTCGATGCGTATGGCTTTGACTGGAAATTATTTGATGCCGTTTTTCGATCCGACGACTCCTTTTTTCGGCAAACCTCCACTTTCTTTTTGGGCAAGCGCAATTTCTTTAAAGATTTTTGGCATCAATGAATTCGCGGGTCGTCTGCCTCATTATTTGGCTCTAATGCTAACTTGTTTTACTCTTTATCGCGCGATTAAGAAAGATTTTGACAAGCAAACAGCAATTATTTCTGTCGTAGTTTTATCCTCATCTTTTTTGTTTTACGCTCTGCACAGCGTGATGACTGAGGCATTCTTACTGCTTAGCATGACAATGATCACGACTTCCTTTTTACCAACGATACGTGGTGAGCAAAAAGCTGGTTTTATCTTTTTTCTTGGTTGCGTGATCGCGATGCTAACAAAGGGCCCAGTTGGAATCTTGATGCCCTGCCTGGCTATTCCTATTTATCTAACAATGACTCATGAATGGAAAAAGTTTTTTAAAAATTTCCCATTCATCTGCGGAACAATATTTTTTCTTGCTGCATCGGCACCTTGGTTTTTGCTCGCCGAAAAAAGCTACCCTGGATTCTTAGAATATTTTTTCCTCGGCGAAAACTTCGGCCGCTTCTTAAAATCAGGATGGGAAGGAGATCGTTACGGTAATGCACATTACGTACCTTTCGCCATGATTTGGGGTTATTTTTTAATCTCGGCAGCTCCGGCCTTATTGGCTTTATTGCTAAAACCAAAACAAGTCACGGCTACTTTCTTTAAGGAAGCGAAGCAGGATAAAATATTTTTATTTTTTACGATTTCCTTCTTGACGCCACTTCTACTTCTTACCTTCATGCGCAACATGATTCCAACTTACGCCGTTTATTCTTTGGCTCCATTTTCTGTAGTGGCCGCGAGAATTTTGACTAAAATTAAGTGGAATAAATTCGTTTATTTTCTTCCTTGCTCAGCGATTGCGCTCTACTCATTAGTAATAGTCTTAGCCACAATTAAGCCTTCATTCCTGTCGGATAAATTGAATTACCAGGCCCATATACTCGACCAGATTCCTCAGAAAAATTTTCAACTTTACTACCTTGCCGATAGCCGCCCGATCTTTACTATTTACTGGAAAACTAAAGACACTGTTAAACTTCTCACTGAAGAAAATTTCTTCGAGATTGTCGATTTAAAAAATCCTTTGCCTAGCTACGTCATTGGCGATGGCTATGTCTACGACAGCCTTCCTCAAAAAGAACAAGCGGCACTTAAACTAATCAATTGTACCAACCAACGTAAGGCCTGTCTTTATGAACTTCTC
>CANNMN010000101.1 GCA_947505885.1 Rickettsiales bacterium | reverse complement strand
TGGTGAGCACGGTTGGAATCGAACCAACGACAACCTCATTAAAAGTGAGGTGCTCTACCGACTGAGCTACGTGCTCCCAAGGGGGCCAAAGGAGGCGGCGCATTAAAGGGGCGATCAAAAATAAATCAACAAATTTAGCGAGTTATTTTGTAACTATTCTCTACGCATCTCAATTTATGTAAATTTAACAACTTTAGCGCTGGAAATTATTACAAAATCTCCTGTTGCTCCGAGCTACGCACGCAATCCAAAAGCTTCTTGATTGTAGCGTCGTTTTCGCCTCTCGCAATGAAGAGTAAAAGCGCAAAGATTAAATTTTTCCCGCTCTTTCTTCGAAGGCTGCCATCATTTTTTCTGCCGCTTTTTTAAAAATTGGACTGAGCATTTTTGTCAAAAGAATCGAATTGAATTCGAACTCGATAAAAAATTTTACTTCGCATTCTCCATTTTCTAAGTCACGAAATTGCCATTGATTCACGAGTTTTTTAAACGGACCTTCAATCGCTACAACATCAACAAAGTAGGCGTTTAAACCAGATTTTCCGTGGCTTACATTCGAGCGATATTTTTCAAAAAAACTTTTAAAATTAATCAGTAAATCGGCGTGTAAATTTTGTTTGGAAATTTCCTGAATAATTTTTGCCTGTTTGCACCATGGTAAAAATTCGGGATATTTTTCAATGTCCATCACGAGCTCGTAAATTTTCTGAGCAGAATAGGGGAGGGTTTTAATTTGTTTTAGTGCCGGCATTTTGAATCATTTCTTGCATTTTTTTCGGATCGATTTTCCCGAATTTCTTCATCATTTTTTGTGTTTGTTTATATTTTTTCATCAAGCGATTAACTTCTTGAATCGTGGTTCCAGCACCTTTGGCGATTCGATGTTTTCGTGAAGAGCTAAGAATATCTGGATTGCTTCTTTCGCGTTTATTCATCGATAAAATAATTGCTTCTTGCTGTTTTATTTCTTGTTCGAGGCCAGAAATTTTACTGAGATGTTCTTTAATTTTTGCGGCGCCAGGCAAGAGATTGACGATACTGCCAAGTCCGCCCATTTTTTTCATGTTACGGATTTGCGAGAGCAGATCATTAAAATCGAACTGACCTTTCTGCATTTTTTTTGCCGCTTTTTCCATCTCTTTAACGTCGAAAACTTCTTGCGCTTTTTCTACTAGAGATACGATATCTCCCATGCCGACGATGCGTGATGCAATGCGATCTGGATTGAATTCTTCGAATTCTTCGAGCTTTTCACCGACGCCGATAAATTTAATCGGACAGTTAGTCGCTGCTTTCATAGTCAGTGCTGCACCGCCACGAGAATCTCCGTCCAAACGCGTTAAAATAATTCCAGTAAGTGCCAATTTTTCGCCGAAATTTTTCGCCACATTCGCGGCGTCTTGGCCTATCATCGCATCAACAACGAGCAATATTTCTGTAGGAGTAACGGCATTTGCGATCTCAACTAATTCGCGCATCATTTCTTCATTGATCGAAGTGCGTCCTGCGCTGTCCAAAATCAAAACTTCATAACCACCTTCTGCTGCTTTTTGTCGAGCTTCCTTTGCGAGTTGCAGAGGTTTTTTTTGTGCATCAAACTCGGCAAAATCGACAGAAATTTTTTCTGATAAAATTCTTAATTGCTCTGCAGCAGCTGGCCTGTAAGTGTCAAGCGAAGCGAGTAAAACTTTTTTGTGAATTTTATTTTTAAGACGTAGCGCCAATTTTGCGGAAGAAGTTGTTTTTCCGGCACCTTGCAATCCAGCCATTAAAATAATTACTGGCGAACGCACACTGAAATTTATCTCACTTTTTTCGCCGCCGAGTAATTTTACTAATTCATCGTGAAGAATTTTAATAATCATCTGACCGGGCTCTACGCTACTAACCACACGTTTTCCAACCGCTTCAGCTTTAACGCGCTCGATGAAATCTTTAGCAACTGGCAATGCAACATCCGCTTCTAAAAGCGCGATTCTAACTTCGCGCATCGTCGCCTTTAAATCATCTTCTGAGATAAATTTTTTTCCGGAAATTTGCGAAAAAATCTGGGTAATTTTTGAGGAAAAACTGTCGAACATTTTGTAGTTTATTATTTTGGATTGCTTGGTCGTCATTATGACTTCTCGCGATGAGGCGAGTCTATTTTATCATTGTGATAATCTTTAGTGACGAAGCAGTTCGGATATTGTTTTGGGAATTTTTTTTGGTTTGAAGCTGAGATTATCAACGCAGACGATTTCTACTTCGAGGCGAGATGAAATTACTCCAAATTTTGTCGCTTCTTGCCGCATTAAAATCGTTGCAGCGGAAATATTTTTTACTTCGACCGAGACCTCCAAGATATCATCCAATTTTGCTGGCGAAATGTAGTCGATTACGCATTTTCTAACTACAAAAACCAATCCTTCTTTTGTCGCTAAATCGGATTGTGAAATGCCAAGAGTGCGCAAGAAATCTGTGCGCGCACGTTCAAAAAATTTTAAATAATTAGCATAGTAAACGACGCCACCAGCATCGGTGTCTTCGTAGTAAACTCGGTAGGAAAAATTATTTAACATCAACGGAACAGTTCGGTGTTTCATAAAGTTTGATCGCGACACATTTCACATTCTTTTCTGCGAAAAGTTTTGGACAAATTTCTTCGAGAATATGCTTGGCGATATTTTCAGCTGTTGGGTTTTCCTCGAGGTAATAAATTTTTTGTCCGGTTTCAGCAGTAATTTTTTCACCAAGATTTTCATCTCTACGACAAAGAATTGTGTTGTGATCGAGATGTTCATCAACCCAAGAGCCGAGGAGATCACGAATTATTCCAAAATCAATTACTCGACCTAAATTATCTAACTTATTGGCAACAAAACTCGCTTCTAAAGAATAGCGATGGCCATGCAAAAATTTGCATTTGCTCTCGTGATTTAGGATGCGATGTGCGGAATCAAACTCAATACGACGAGTGCAGGTAATCATTTTAAAATTTATTTTTGACTTAGAGAAAGGGTGTTAGCCGTGAATCACGTATCCCAAGTTTCTTACGGTCTGCAAGTAGTGTGGTTGCTTTGGATTCTGTTCGATTTTTTTGCGTAAACGAGTGATTTGTACATCTATGCTGCGATGATCAACGCCGCAAAGAGTCGAGAGTTTTTCGCGAGTAACTGGAGTGCCTTTTTCGCCGCATAAAATGCTAAGAATTTTTGCTTCGCTTTCTGTGAGATGAATTATTTCTTCGGTTTTTTTCAAACGTGATTCAACGAAACTGAAAGTAAAATCACCAAAGCTACAAATGCTCGAAGAGCGTTCGAGAGTTGAGCGCTTAATGATGTTATTGATGCGTAAAAGCAATTCTTTTGGTTCGAAAGGCTTTGGTAAATAATCGTCAGCGCCAGCTTCCAATCCTTTAATTCTGTCATCAGAATCGCCGCGAGCGGTGAGCATAATTATTGGAAGAGATGAATCTTGACGCAGCTCTGCTGTAAAGCTTACACCATCTTCTTTCGGCATCATTACATCAACAATCAGCAAATCGAATTTAGTATTTAGCATTAATTCACGTGCTTCGTCAGTGTCTTTTGCAAGCGCAACGTCAAATCCATTCTCGCTGAGGAATCTTCCAAGTAAGTTGCGTAGGCGAGTGTCGTCATCGATTACAAGAAGGTGAGAAAGTTTTTTAGTCATGATTTTTTACGATTTCGTCGAATTTTTTGAGTTTGGTTAAAAGTTTTTCCAATCCATCGAGTCTTAGCATACAAGGCCCATCAGATGGAGCGTTGTCTGGGTCTTGATGTACTTCAGTGAATAATGCAGCAATACCAACTGCAACTGCAGCAGAGGCTAAAGTTTCAACAAATTCACGTTGTCCACCACTAGCGCCGCCTAGTCCTCCGGGCTGTTGAACAGAGTGAGTTGCATCAAATACAATTGGACATCCGGTCTTGGCCATGATCGGTAAAGAGCGCATGTCGGAAACAAGAGTGTTGTAGCCAAAACTTACGCCGCGTTCGGTTAGCATCAAATTTTGATTTCCGAAGTGATCCATTTTTTTGACAATATTTGCCGCATCCCAAGGTGCGAGGAACTGGCCTTTTTTAACATTAATTATCTTGCCAGTTTTTGCTGCAGCTTCAAGTAAATCAGTTTGACGACAAAGGAAGGCGGGAACTTGAAGGATATCAACCTCGTCGCAGGACGCTAAAATTTTACAATGCTCTTCACTATGAATGTCGGTTAAAATCGGGCAGTCGAATTCTTTTTTTACTGCGGCAAAAATTGGTAAAGTTTTTTCTAATCCAGCGCCGCGTTGTCCGCCAATACTGGATCTATTTGCCTTATCAAAAGAAGATTTGTAAATGAAGTTAATGCCGAGTTTGTCGCAAATTACTTTAACACTTGATGCGATCATTAATGAATGATCGAGCGATTCGGTCTGACATGGGCCAGCGATTAGCGTGAATGGGAGATTGTTGGCAATTTTGATTTTGCCTATTTGGATTGTACGCATTTTAGATTTTTGATTTTAGATTTTAGATCTAACTAGAAGCGTAAATATAAAATCTAAAATCAAAAATTAAAAATGTTCGCAAAACCGTTTAGCTTGGTGCTCGTCTATATGCTCACCATTTTTAACATGTTGATCCTGACTTCGCCAATTATTGCCGCGGCAATTCCGTTCGTCTCAATTAACGAGGGCTCAATCAGCATGGATTATGAGACATACTACCGCATCAAGTTTGTCTTTTTCTTTACCGCCTTCCTGGTGAGTTTTTTAATGCTGCTTTATTTGGTTTTAGATTTTCTTTTTGGTTTCTCTGTTAGGGCTTCGCTCAAGGGATGCACTCGT